>CALZMY010000127.1 GCA_945788675.1 uncultured Gammaproteobacteria bacterium
TGACCATATAGGCGGAGTGGCGGCGTTGGCGAGACGTTACCAGATTCCGGTCTGGGCCAGCCATGGCAGCGCGATGCAATTTACCGCAGGTGAGCTGCCTGAACTCAATATTTTCAGCTGTCATGAACGTTTTGAGATTGGGGATGTTGAGATATCACCTTTTCCGGTACCTCACGATGCACGGGAACCGAGTCAGTTTGTTTTTTCTGATGGTAATCATCGGTTCGGCCTGTTGACCGATGTGGGTTCCACTACGCGCCACATTGAGGCGTCATTGAGCGGCTGTGATGCGCTGTTGCTGGAGAGTAATTACGATGCCGATATGTTGGCGGGTAGCGAATATCCCGCATCGCTAAAGGCTAGGATCAGTGGTCCGCGTGGCCATCTCAGCAATCATCAGGCGGCTGAGCTGCTAGCGCAGATTGACTGTTCACGGCTGCAGCACTTTGCCGCGGCACACTTGAGTGAGCAGAATAATGCACCGGAACTAGTGCGGGAGACGCTAGCCACAGCGCTTGATTGTGAGCCCGACTGGGTCGCCATCGCTGATCAGGAGTGTGGCCTGGGATGGCGGCAGCTGCGCTAGCGAAAGCCAGAAATTCCTCTCTGGCGCGTTATCCTACGGGATTTAAAGATTATTTTACGGTACAATTGCGCATAGTTTTAGTTTCGTTCTGGGCGTAATTCTGAGAAATATCCAATGAAAAAAGAGAAAGAGCTCTATTCTGGCAAGGCTAAATCCGTCTACACCACGGAAGACCCAGATAAGTTGATACTGGTATTCCGCGATGATACCTCCGCCTTTGATGGACGTAAAATAGACCAGCTGGCACGCAAGGGAATGATCAATAACAAGGTCAACGCCTTTATCATGACACAACTGGAGCGCGCCGGGATCATTACCCATTTTGACCGTCTGCTGTCGGATGTTGAGTCCGTGGTCAAGCGTCTCGAGATGCTTCCAATTGAGTGCGTCGTGCGAAACATCTCGGCCGGTAGTATCTGCAAACGTCTTGGTGTGGAAGAGGGCATAGACCTGAACCCACCCACGTTTGAGTTCTTTTTGAAGAATGATGAACTTCATGACCCGATGATCAATGAATATCACATTCGCTCTTTTGGCTGGGCCGATGATGAAGATATATCGATCATGAAGCGCCTCACCTTTGAGATCAACGATGTGCTGAAGCAGCTCTTTTTCGAGGCGGATATATTGCTGGTGGACTATAAGCTGGAATTTGGTCGTTACCATGGGCAGCTTGTTTTGGGAGATGAATTTACCCCGGATGGGTGTCGTCTATGGGATGCTGAAACTCGTGAAAAGCTCGATAAAGATCGTTTCCGTCAGGGGCTCGGTGGTGTTATTGAGGCCTATGAAGAGGTCGCGCGCAGACTTGGGGTGAAGCTGGATTAATCGCCCTCTAATGGCCCGCATGACCCTTTACGTATTGCTGATTTTCTCTGATTAAATCTGACCTGGTTTGAATATGCTACAACTACGCGGTGCTACTGCTCTTTCCCCTTTTCGTACTGAAAAACTGACCTCGGCTGCGCGCGCTGTGTTGCCGACATTACAGGCTATTCATAGCGAATTTGTCTATTTTGTAGATGCTGAAACAGCACTTACGATAGAAGATGAAGTGCTGTTGAAAGCGTTGCTAAATGCATCGTTAGCGGATACACAAAATGCTGTTACTGGCACATTGATGCTCGCAGTGCCACGTCTCGGCACCATCTCTCCATGGTCAAGTAAGGCGACAGACATTGCCCGTATCAGTGGGCTGGCAACGGTTGAGCGTATTGAGCGTGGCATTGCCTATTATGTAGAAACAGCCGCTGGTGAGAGGTTGTCAGCCGAACAGAAGGCGATACTGGCCCCGTTGGTGCATGATCGTATGGTGGAGTCTTTGCTGTTTGAATTTAGTGCCACCGAAGGGCTCTTCAGTCACACCGCACCGGCACCATTGCTGAGTGTTGATGTAATGGGCGGCGGCAAGGCCGCGCTACTAGCAGCGGATGGCGAACTGGGTCTGGCGTTGAGCGATGATGAAATCGACTATCTGGTTGAGCGTTTCACTGCATTGCAGCGTAACCCTACCGATGTTGAATTGATGATGTTTGCGCAGGCCAACTCGGAACACTGTCGCCACAAGATATTTAACGCAGACTGGATTATCGATGGCGAGCAGCAGCCACTGGGCCTCTTCCCGATGATTCGTAATACCACCAAGTGTTCTCCTGACGGTGTGCTGTCAGCCTATCACGATAACGCGGCGGTGATTGCATCGTCCACGGCTGCGGCACGCTTTTTTCCAGAGGGTGCGACAGGTGAATATGGCTGCGTGACAGAAGCCACGCATATCAATATTAAGGTTGAAACCCATAACCACCCGACGGCAATTGCGCCCTTTCCGGGTGCCGCGACCGGCATGGGGGGTGAGATTCGTGATGAAGGGGCGACCGGTCGTGGCGCCAAACCAAAGGCGGGACTCGCCGGTTTCACGGTCTCTAATCTACAGCTGCCTGATGCGCCACGGCCGTGGGAAGATGACAATGGCAAGCCGGCACGTATTGTCTCGGCACTCGATATCATGCTGGAAGGACCCATTGGCGGCGCTGCCTTTAATAATGAATTTGGCCGCCCGAACCTGACCGGTTATTTCCGCACCTATGAAGAGTGGCTGCCGGATGTCAGTGGACAGCAACTGCGCGGTTATCACAAGCCAATTATGATTGCCGGTGGCCTTGGTGCGATCCGTGAACAGCATATCGAAAAAAACAACATGCCAGCGGAGACACAACTCATCGTGCTGGGTGGGCCCGCGATGTTGATCGGCCTCGGTGGTGGTGCGGCATCTTCGATGGCGAGTGGTGACAGTAGTGAAGCGCTCGACTTTGCCTCGGTGCAGCGTGGTAACCCTGAGATGGAGCGCCGCTGTCAGGAGGTGATTGATCGCTGCTGGCAGCTGGGTGAAGCCAATCCAATCGTCTCGCTGCATGATGTCGGTGCTGGTGGTATTTCCAATGCGTTGCCGGAACTGGTTAACGATAGTGAGCGCGGTGCCACCTTTGAGTTGCGTGCCGTACCTAATGATGAGCCGGGCATGTCGCCGCTGCAGATCTGGTGTAATGAATCCCAGGAACGCTATGTACTGGGGGTTCCTCTTGATCGCCTGGAGCAGTTTCGTGACATGTGTGAACGTGAACGCTGTCCGTTCGCTGTCGTGGGTGAGGTTAAGACGACGCGAGACCTGACGCTTAAAGACAGTCACTTTGATAATCGCCCGGTCGATATCCCGATGGATCTGCTGTTTGGCAAGCCGCCAAAGATGTTTCGCGATGTAACGCGTCAGCCGCTCGTTGCGAATGAACTTGACTGTAGTGAAATGACACTCGATGAAGCGGCGAAGCGTGTTTTACAGTTACCCGCAGTGGCCGACAAAAAGTTTTTGATTACCATTGGTGACCGCAGCGTTACCGGTATGGTGGCGCGTGACCAGATGGTCGGGCCGTGGCAGATTCCGGTGGCTGATGTGGCGGTAACACTGGCCGATTATGAGCACTATCACGGTGAGGCGATGGCGATGGGTGAGCGTAGCCCGGTCGCCTTGTTGAACCCGGCTGCCTCCGGGCGTTTGGCGATTGGCGAGGCGCTGACCAACATCGCGGCGGCCGATATCGCAAACCTCAGCGACATAAAACTCTCTGCAAACTGGATGGCTGCTGCCGGCCACCCCGGTGAAGATGCTGCCCTCTATGAGGCAGTAAAGGCGGTCGGCATGGAACTCTGCCCTGAGCTGGGTATTGCCATTCCAGTGGGCAAAGATTCACTGTCGATGAAAACGGTATGGGAGGAAGCGGGCGAGCCGCGTGAGATGACCTCGCCACTATCACTCATCATCAGTGCCTTTTCACCGGTGCAGGACTGCCGACATACGCTGACGCCACAACTGCGCACCGACAAGGGTGAGACTAGTCTGTTATTGATTGACTTAGGTCGCAGGCAAAACCGTATCGGTGGCTCGGCCCTGGCGCAGGTCTATAAGCAGACAGGGCGTACTACGCCCGACCTTGATGATGTTGCTCAGTTCAAGGCTTTCTTTAACACGCTGCAGCAACTCAATCGTGACGGTAAGCTGCTCGCCTATCATGACCGCTCGGATGGCGGCCTGTTTGCAACGATTAGTGAGATGGCCTTTGCCGGTCATGTGGGCGTCACTATCGCTATCGACTCACTGGTCGAGCAGCACAGCAAGCAAGCCCAGTTGGCAGCGCTGTTCAACGAAGAGTTGGGTGCTGTGGTGCAGGTGGCTAGTGATCAGCGCGATGAAGTGATGGCAGCATTTGAGGCGGCGGGACTGGGTGACTGTTGCCATAATATCGGTGGGCTCAACAGTGATGACCGCGTGGTTGTGACGTTGGCACAAGCAGAAGTACTGGCAGATACGCGTGTCGCGTTACAGCGGACATGGTCTGAGACCTCATGGCAGATGCAGCGTCTGCGAGACAACGCCACCTGTGCGCAGCAGGAGTACGATGTGATCCTTGATCAAAATGATCCTGGTCTCAATGTTGTTTTGAGTTTTGATCCAAATGAAGATGTCGCTGCACCCTATATCAACAGGGCACATCCGCGTGTAGCGGTACTGCGTGAGCAGGGTGTCAACGGCCATGTAGAGATGGCGGCCGCCTTTGACCGTGCCGGATTTGCTGCCGTTGATGTTCATATGAGCGATATCCTCTCCGGGCGAGTTTCACTCAGCGACTTCCGTGGGCTGGTCGCATGTGGTGGTTTCTCGTTTGGTGATGTGCTGGGTGCGGGTATGGGATGGGTCAGCTCAATTTTGCATAATAGCCGCGCACGTGATGAGTTCAGTGCCTTTTTTGAGCGTAGTGATAGCTTTGGTCTGGGTGTCTGTAACGGCTGTCAGATGATGTCCAATCTTTATACGTTGATCCCCGGTGCCGAATTGTGGCCGCGCTTTGAACGTAACACTTCGGAACAATTTGAGGCGCGTTTTTCGTTGCTCGAGGTGATGCCGTCATCCTCGCTTTTCCTTGATGGTATGGCCGGTTCACGTCTGCCGATCACCGTTGCTCATGGGGAAGGGCGGGTTGAATTCCGTGAAGGACAGCGCCTTGCGCAGCTCGAACAGACCGCTGTGTCAGCGTTACGTTTTGTTGATAACGTGGGCGCTGCTACTGAAGCATACCCGGCCAATCCCAACGGTTCGCCGGGTGGACTGACAGGTGTGACGACGGTGGATGGGCGTTTTACGATTATGATGCCGCACCCGGAACGGGTATTCCGCACGGTGCAAAATTCGTGGCACCCGGATGAGTGGGGCAAAGCGGGGCCGTGGTTAAGAATGTTCAGGAATGCACGAAAATGGGTAAATTAGAGATGGTAACGCTGAAAAAGGCTGGATTGATTGCGCTGTTATTGCCAATCCTTGGCATGTTGACATATATCGGATGGAATTTGGTCAAGGAGCGCGGCGTGCCAGAATGGGAACTGACACTTGCCCCGATCAATGCCGTCGATGCGGAGGTACTTGAAGAGGTCTTTAGTGATCTCGATTATCACTGGCCACTCGCTGCTGATGCGCAAGTGCCCCCCGTGATGGTCGACCCGTTGCCAGAAGATCTTGGTGAGGTGGCGGATGTTAAACTCAAGAAATCACTTTTTTTTCGAGCGTTGTTACCGCTTGTATTGGCAGAGAATCAAAAGCTGCAGGAACAGCGTCGTTATATGCTGGCACTTTTTGCGATGGAGTTACCCCCTGTTGGTAGTGACAAGCGTCAGTGGCTTGAAGCGCAGTTAGTACATTACCGTGTAGAGGGGAGCATTGAAGATGAA
>CALZMY010000128.1 GCA_945788675.1 uncultured Gammaproteobacteria bacterium
GGAGCATGCAGGGCTGATTCGTGCATTCAGTGAACTGAGTTTTAACCCTGATGTACTGGTGATAGATACTGCCGCGGGTGTTTCAGATAGTGTTGTGACATTTAGTCGGGCATCTCATGAAGTGATTATAGTGGTGTGTGACGAGCCGGCTTCAATTACCGATGCTTATGCTACGATAAAACTATTAAGTCGTGATCACGGGCTTTATCGGTTCCGTATCGTAGCAAATATGGTTCGTAGTTCTCAGGAAGGTGTCGAACTGTATAAAAAACTTGTTAAAGTAACCAATCGTTTTCTTGATGCAACACTCGATTATATGGGCGCAGTTCCATATGACGACTATTTAAGAAAGGCTATCCAGAAGCAGCGTTCAGTGGTTGATGCTTATCCTCGAAGTAAGGCATCGATTGCATTTAAAAAACTGGCGCAGAAGACGGATCAATGGCCAACCCCGGACTCGGCGAGTGGATATCTGGAATTTTTCGTCGAGAGATTGTTTCAATCCAGTAATAATGGAACGACAACATTATATGAATAATCTAGCCATGTATGTAACTATCCAAGATGATGAAAGACCTGCCAAGAAAGGTGCCGATGACCTGGTAACGCGCTATGCGCCATTAGTGAAGCGGATTGCCTATCACATTATGAGTCGCCTGCCACCGAGCGTGCAGGTCGATGACCTGATTCAGGCCGGAATGATTGGGTTGCTTGAAGCTTCGCGTAATTACGATGCCAAACAAGGTGCAAGCTTTGAGACCTATGCAGGTATTCGTATTCGAGGATCAATGCTCGATGAAATTCGTAAAGGTGACTGGGCACCACGATCTGTACATCGCAAAGCAAGGCAGGTTGCTGAGGCTGTGCGAAAGATCGAAAACGAGACTGGGCGAGATGCACGAGATCATGAAGTTGCATCGGCGCTGGAGATGCCACTGGATAAGTACCATAAGACACTGCAGGATGCGAGTAGTTGTCGTTTGTTAAGTTTTGAAGACATGGGGATGAATGAGGACTCTGTGCCATCAAAACTGAGTGGGCCTGCAACAAATCCATTCGATGGTGTACAGAAAGATGATTTCAAAAAAAACCTGGCAGAGGCAATTTCAGGTTTGCCAGAACGTGAACGCCTGGTATTAACACTTTACTATGATGAAGAGCTCAATCTTCGTGAAATTGGTTCAGTCATCGGTGTGAGCGAGTCACGTGTTAGTCAGATTCACAGTCAGGCGCTGATTCGTTTACAGGCACGACTTGGTCACTGGGTAAACAACGATTGATTTTAGTGGGAGGCTACCTTGGATAAAGATATGAAAATACTCATTGTAGATGATTTTTCTACAATGCGACGGATCATAAAAAACCTCTTGCGTGATCTTGGTTTTAACAATACTTCGGAAGCGGATGATGGGAATACAGCGCTGCCGATGTTGCAGTCGGGTGATTTTGATTTTCTTGTGACAGACTGGAATATGCCTGGAATGGAGGGTATTGATCTGTTAAAGGCGGTTCGTGCAGATGAGAAATTAGCCAATCTTCCGGTATTGCTGGTGACTGCTGAGGCAAAGAAAGAACAGATTGTTGAAGCCGCGCAGGCTGGTGTGAATGGTTATGTGGTTAAACCATTTAATGCAGCAACGCTGAAAGAAAAAATTGAAAAAATCTTTGAGCGAATTGAGGCGGCACAATAATAAATTCCATGGAAGGAGATGTAGAGATGGTATTTAGTGAGTCAATTCTGAGTGATCGATGTCTGGAACAAGCGCGTGGATTGGTCAGCAGTATAGAAGGCGGTAATGAAGAAAAGGCTATTGATTACCTGAGAGAGATTAGTCGTATTAATGAGACTGAAATATTTCAGGAGCTAGGCAGGTTAACCAGGGAACTACACGATACTCTGGTTGGCTTTGGAATTGAGACTGATATTTCCAAACTTGCTGAAAATGATATTCCAGATGCCAGAGAACGATTAAGTCATGTGATCAATGTGACTGATCAGGCAGCCCATAAAACACTAACAGCTGTTGAAGAAGCGATTCCTGTGTGTGAAGAGCTTGAGAATAGTGCTTCGAAAATTGAGATCCAATGGAAACGTTTTATCTCTCGTGATCTGTCAGCCGATGAGTTTCGCGAGCTTTCTCGTGAGATTGGTGGTCACCTGGACATTTCATCTGACCGCTATACAAAGATAAAATCGTACCTTAATGAGATACTTATGGCTCAGGACTTTCAGGATATCACTGGGCAAATCATACGTCGAGTGATTGGGCTTGTGCAGGATGTAGAAGATAAGCTGGTTGGCCTGATTAAGCTTTCAGGTAGTCTAGATGGAGAAGAGCAAAAAGTAGAAAGAAAGCCGATTGAGAAAGCACTAGAGGGTCCTCAAGTACCTGGAAAAGAAGCGGCAACTGCACTGAAGAGCCAGGATGAAGTTGATGATCTGCTCTCAAGCTTAGGGTTCTAGTGATAATATGGCGATCGATACAGATGATGAAATCCTGCAGGACTTTCTTGTAGAAGCAGATGAGATACTTGAGAAGCTGAGTGAACAGCTCGTTGATCTTGAACAAAACCCACAAGACGCTGAGTTGTTGAATGCGGTTTTTCGTGGATTTCATACGATTAAAGGTGGTGCTGGATTTCTAGCGCTTACGGCACTGGTTGAAGTGTGTCATCATGCTGAAGATGTGTTTAATATCCTGCGGCAAGGCGATCGCGTCGTTGATGCGCCTTTGATGGATGCTTTTCTGAGGGTTACCGACAGTGTTAATGACATGTTTGATGAGGTCAAGGAAGGGATTGACCCAACACCTGCTGATCCTGAGTTGATCCAGACATTAGAAAAATTTCTTTCAGGAGGCGAGGATACGGTAGCTGAACCGGAACCCATACCGGAACCGGCACCTGAACCGGTACAGGACCCCATATCATCTACTGATACGGAAGCACCATTATCAGAAGCGCCGAATAGAGATGATATTACCGACGAAGAGTTTGAGTCGTTGCTGGATCAGCTGCATGGTGGTGCAGCCCCTGGTATTGCTACAACTGATCAGCCTGAGGGTAAAGCCTCAGTAGCGGAAGGCGGTGGTACAGAAGGTGCGCCAAATGATGAAATTACTGATGATGAATTTGAGTCGCTACTGGATCAATTGCATGGCGACGGAATGCCTAAGGGGTCAACGATACCAGTATCCAATGATTCTGCTACAGAAACGGTCGCAAAGTGCGCCGAGGATAGTGCTGTAACATCAGATACAGGTTTGATCACTGAGGATGAATTTGAAGACCTCCTGGATCAGTTGCATGGAAAAGCCGAAAAACCAGCGAGTACATCGAAAGTCGCTACTACAGTAACACCTGAAATAAAAAAAGATTCACCTGACATAAGTGAACCAACGCCTGTTACACCAGCACCAGATGCTGTAACACCGGCTAAGCCTGTGCCGAAAAAGAAAGAAGGTGCGCCAGCTCAGGCCGAGACATCGGTGCGAGTTGATACTAAGCGACTTGATGACATTATGAACCTTGTTGGTGAGCTGGTTTTGGTTCGAAATCGGCTCTCGACGCTTGAACTATCGAAGTCCGATGAAGCAATGACGCAGGCGGTCGCTAATCTTGATCTTGTGACCACCGATCTTCAAAACTCGGTAATGAAGACGAGAATGCAACCGATCAAAAAAGTATTTGGGCGGTTTCCCAGGGTGGTACGTGATCTTGCGCGAAGCCTGAAAAAAGAGGTGTATCTTGAGTTGATTGGTGAAGATACCGACCTTGATAAAAACCTTGTTGAAGCATTGGCTGACCCTCTTGTCCATCTAATTCGGAACTCAGTTGATCATGGTATCGAGATGCCTGATGTGCGTGAAAAGGCGGGAAAAGATCGTACAGGTAACGTTGTTTTGTCAGCGACACAGGAAGGTGATCATATCCTGTTGACGATCGATGATGACGGGGCTGGAATGGATGCGGATAAGCTGAGAAATATTGCGATAAGTAAAGGACTATTTGATGAGGATTCTGCCGCAAGACTAGATGATAAAGAATGCTTTAATTTGATCTTTATGCCTGGGTTTTCGACTAAAGAAGAGATCTCGGATATATCGGGTCGTGGTGTGGGAATGGATGTAGTCAAGACGCGAATTGCACAGCTTAATGGCTCGATTGAGATCGATTCTGAATTAGGTAAAGGAAGTCGGATTGCAATCAAGTTGCCTTTAACGTTGGCAATTATGCCGACATTGATGGTGTTACTCGAGGAGCAGGTTTTTGCCTTGCCACTGGTGAGTGTTGTTGAAATTTTTAATCTTGATTTAACTGAGTCCAAGATTATTGATGGACAATCCGTGGTGTTGATTAGAAATAAAGCATTGCCTATTTTTTATCTACGAGAGTGGTTGGTTAAAGGTGTAAGACACAGTGGGTTGCAGAAAGAAGGGCACGTCGTTGTGGTTAGCTCAGGTTCACAACAAGTGGGTTTTGTTGTTGATCAGTTGATTGGTCAGGAAGAGGTGGTGATTAAGCCGCTAGGATCGATGCTGCATGGCACTCGCGGACTGGCAGGCGCAACGATAACAGGAAATGGAAAAATATCACTTATTCTGGATGTGCCTGAATTATTGACAGCCTATGCGTAATGGCTGGATAGGGGAAGATTGTGACTGTTCGCGTACTTGTTGTCGATGATTCTCGCTTTTTCAGACGACGTCTGACAGAGATGCTGAATTCCGACAAGCACATTGAGGTTGTAGGCAGTGCTGCTGACGGCGTTGAAGCGATTAAAATGGCGCATGAACTCAGGCCTGATGTCATCACTATGGATATTGAGATGCCAATGATGGATGGCATTACTGCGACAAAAGAAATCATGGCGCAGATACCGACACCGATTCTAATGTTTTCATCACTAAGTGTTGAAGGGGCGAAGGCAACGCTGGATGCTCTTGATGCTGGCGCAATCGATTTTTTATCTAAAAAATTCAACGATATTGCAAGTGATCGTGATACCGCAAAACGTTTACTATGTGCTCGTGTCAGGGTGTTGGGGGCAAGAGGTTTAGCAAAAAATGATGTGGCTGCTTCGCGCAGTGATGCTCATATGGCCAGTGTTTCAAAGTCACATCATTCAAGTGAAGTACCTGTAAAACTTGATTTGAATGAAATCAAGCTGATTGCAATTGGTACATCAACGGGTGGGCCGGTCGCATTGCAGAGTATATTGACAGCGATCCCGGCAGGCTTTCCACTACCAATTTTAGTTATTCAACATATGCCAGCAAGTTTTACCCCATCATTTTCAGAACGGCTTGATTCTTTATGTGATATTCATGTGAGGCATGTGAATGATGGTGATGAGATTTCCCCTGGAACTGCTTTTATTGCGCCAGGTGGAGTTCAGATGCTGATTAGCAAAGATGGTGGTCGTATGGTTCTCAAGATTAAAGAGGCAACTCAGAAACAGACCTATAAACCGAGTGTTGATATTACTTTTTCATCCCTTGCTAATATCTGTTCATCTGATGTGTTGGCGATTGTGTTGACTGGTATGGGTACTGATGGTCGCGAAGGAGCAAAATTACTGAAACAAAAAGGCGCCACCATCTGGGCGCAAGATGAAGAAAGCTCTGTCATTTATGGTATGCCGATGGCGATCGCAGAAGCAGGACTCGCCGATGCTGTTTTGTCGCTTGAAGAGATTGCGTCATTGCTTGGGAATAAAGGTTAAACGATGGATATTTTGACAGTAGCTGGTGTCATTTTGGCTGGCATTGCAATTCTCGGTGGTAACTATCTTGAGGGTGGTCACCTATCATCATTAATGCTACCAGTTGCTTTTTTGATTGTTGCTGGTGGAACACTCTCATGTATTCTGGTGCAAACTCCGATGGATGTTTTTATGAAGTCAATCAAGCTTGCTGGGTGGGTGCTTTTTCCTCCCAAATTAGCGGCTACCGAAGCGGTTGAAAAAATCATTAACTGGAGCAACATAGCGCGTAAAGAAGGGTTATTAGGTCTTGAAGCATTAGCTGAAAATGAACCAGACCTATTCGCAAGAAAAGGACTTCAATTACTGGTTGATGGGAGTGAGCCTGAGTCGATTCGAGGAATTATGGAAGTGGAGCTGGATACTAAAGAGCACCATGATACTCAGGCGGCAAAGGTGTGGGAAGGAATGGGCGGGTATGCGCCTACTATTGGAATTATTGGTGCGGTAATGGGTTTGATTCATGTGATGCAAAATCTTTCTGACCCGAGCAAGCTGGGGTCTGGTATTGCAGTGGCGTTTGTCGCAACGATTTATGGTGTTGGTTTGGCTAACATATTCTTTTTGCCGATGGGAAATAAAATTAAATCAATCATTCATGATCAGACAAAATTTCGTGAAATGATTATTGAGGGGGTCGTTGCGATTGCAGAAGGTGAAAACCCTAGAAGTATTGAAACAAAGCTTCAGGGCTTTATTCATTAATGGCTCACTCGTATGGCACGCAAAAAGAAGCATGAAGAACACGAAAATCATGAGCGCTGGCTAGTCTCATATGCAGATTTTATTACGCTGCTGTTTGCCTTTTTTGTGGTGATGTATTCAGTTTCATCAGTTAATGAAGGTAAATACCGGGTATTGTCAGATGCCATTGTTGCTGCATTTCAGCAATCACAAAGATCACTAAAACCAATTCAGGTTGGAAAAGCCGCTCGCTCGCCCCAGTCAGCTAATCTTGAATTTGAAGACACGGCTAATCCGATTAAAGTGCCTGAAGGGCCATTAAGATTACCCTCTCGGGCAAACAAAAACGAAGGTGATAATAAGGAAGACGAGGCGGATTTTTCTGAATTCCCAATGGCAGAAGAGCGTATGATGCAAGAAGGTGATGGTAGTGATGATGGTATGGGGAGTTCTAATCAAAATGGTTTGGCTGAAGCACAATTAAGTTCACTTGCAGATGAAATAGCGGCGGCGATGCAACCGTTAATTGACCGTGACCTGATCTCGGTAAAACGGAATAAACGCTGGATTGAAGTTGAAATTAACACCAGTATTCTTTTTACCAGCGGTAGTGCGAAAATGCAGGAGCAATCGTTACCGGTACTGGAGGCACTGTCACATATACTTTCAGCATTTCCAAACGACATGAGAGTCGAAGGGTTTACCGATAATCTACCGATCAAGAGTCAGGTGTATCCTTCTAACTGGGAGCTTTCTGCTGCACGTGCAGCTAGTGTGGTACGGTTGTTTTCAAAGGAAGGGATTTTGCCTGAACGAATGGCGGCGATTGGCTATGGCGAGTTTCGTCCTATTGCGAGTAATGACACGTTAGAAGGTCGCATCAAGAACCGCCGTGTTGTAGTGGTAATTACGGCCAATCGTCATATGAAGCGACCACAACCAATCGTTAAGAAAAAACCACAACCAATCGTTAAGAAAAAATCATCAACATCTGAAAAAATGTCAGATGTCGGAGCAGGTGAAGTTGCTGGAAGCAACGATTCTTTACGGCTTGATGCGCTGGTTGAGTCATCAGGATTACATCGCACAAAACCATTTGTACTGGATGAACAGAAGTCACCGATAGCGCCACATCATGAGCTAATAATAACGCCACCAATTAGATTACGCTCACCAATTATACTTCCGTCAGCTAATGTTGACGGCCAGCTTCCAGCCCCAGCTAGCACTATTATAGGCGGTGAATAGTGAGAATCTGGGCTGTTGCTAATCAAAAAGGTGGGGTCGGTAAGACGACCACGGCAGTGACGCTTGCTGGACTATTATCACAGCGGGGGCAGCGTGTTTTACTCGTCGATATGGACCCGCATGGTTCAATGACATCATATATGGGCTATGACCCTGATGGTGATGGCAGTAGCCTCTATAGCCTCTTCCATGGGGGATGTGGTTCGGTTGCAGCCATGATTCGTAATACGCAGTTTGAAAAGATCTCGATTCTTACTGCGTCAACTGCACTTGCAACACTTGATCGACAACTTGGCACGCAGGATGGTAAAGGACTTGTTATCGCTCGTGGGCTGAGTCAAATAAGTGATGACTATGACTATGCATTGCTTGATTGTCCTCCAACACTGGGAGTGTTGATGGTAAATGCACTGGCTGCTTGCCATTATTTGATAGTCCCTGTGCAGTCCGAGTTTCTAGCGTTAAAGGGTCTGGAACGAATGATGCGAACGATTTCGATGATGAATCATGCACGCATGGCTCCAATACCATATCTTATTGTACCGACACTATTTGATCGTCGTACTCGAGCTTCAGGTCAGGCATTGGAAAATATGAAAGAGCGTTATCCGCAAGCACTATGGAACAGCATCATTCCTGTGGATACACAATTTCGAGAGGCGAGCCGTGCAGGGAGTCCCATTTCTCATGTCGCATCTCGCTCACGAGGGTCGATCGCTTATAGTGAACTGCTGGAGGAACTACTGATGTTTGATGAATCTGATCATGGGATAGCTGCCGGATGAGTGAAACTAAAGAACCTGCATTGGCAACGCAGCAGAAGGCATTAACTCAGTATCTGGATTCACTATTGATGGAGATTCCAGATGTAATAGTGGATGAAGCCGTTACTGAGACGTTGGTGATGGCGCGTGAAGAAACGGCTGTGCCGTCATCTGATCTGGTAACAGAAGAGGTTGCTGTTGAAGACGAATTGTCTGAACAGGTCTTTGAGAGTAACGTAAAGACAGATACAGTTAATTATGACATTCCTGTATGGGGAAGGACCCCTTTTAAGGCGCTCTTTTTCAATACTGGCGAGGTAACGATTGCAGCACCATTGGAGAAGCTTGGTGCTATCTTAACAGATTATGATGATATCAAGGTGTTGCCAGGTACCTCAGCATCTTATTTAGGGGTGATCATGCATGGTGGCAACACCATCCGAATTATCGACTTTGAGCGCCTTGTGGAGGAGTCAAGTGGTGACGAACTGAATTCGTCTGCTACTGTTTTAATGCCGCCAAATCGGATTATCTTACTTGAAGGAGAAGGTGTTGGAATCGCCTGCCGGAACGTTGAGGAGGTGGTGGAGATTGCTCCCAGTGAGGTGCGTTGGCGAAGCGGGACGAGCAGCCGTCCCTGGTACAGGGGGATAGTGGTGGAAAAGATGAGCGCGCTGCTGGATATTGATGCGCTATTATCTGTACTGAATGATGATGCTAATCAGCGGTGATTTAGTCTGGATTAACGAGGCTAAAGCGTGCTGGGGCTGGTACGCATTATGCATATTAAAATAGTATACATAGCTGGTGTCTGTTAGTTGACGCCGATAACGGTAGGATTTGCCTGATTAAATCGAAGGGAGCGTGGGTATGAATCAAAAGGCAGTAGACACTCAGGATGAGGTGCTTCAGTGGGTTACTTTTAAACTCGAAACTGAGGCCTACGGTATCAATGTGATGCAGGTACAGGAGGTTTTACGTGTTAGCGAAATTA
>CALZMY010000129.1 GCA_945788675.1 uncultured Gammaproteobacteria bacterium
ATGCAACTGAAGTTAATGCGGGCTTTGTGGCCGACCAGTATGTCACTGAGATTGAAGATGTGCCTGCAGTACTATTAAATCAGGTCGTTGACCAGTTGCAGAGCAAGCGTAATGAACAACTAAGCGAACTCACCGAGCATCGGAAAGCACAGGAACATATGCTGTTAATGCTAGTTGCTTTTGTGCTTGTGATTTCGTTTACGACATATCTATTGTTGATGGACAAAAGTATTGTCCAGCCAGCCGCGCGTGCTACTTATCTGGCTGATGTTATTAATAATGCACAGCGTGTCGCAAAGTTTGGCACCTGGGACTGGGATTCAAGTCGTGGTGAGCACTTCTGGTCCGATGGCCTGTATGACATACTCGGTGTTGAAAAAGGCGTCCAACCATCTCAAGAGCAGTTCCTCTCTACGCTCCATGAAGCTGATCGCGAGCGAGTGCATCAGTTATTGATGTCCGCAGTGCAAGAGCGTTCGCCCTTCGAGCTGGAGGCGCGAATACGCCTTGCAGACGGTAAGGAACGTTTTATGCAACTACGTGGTCAGGTGACAAAGGTATACAAAAATAATCGGGTGCGAATGACCAGTATTATTTATGATATTACGGAGCGCAAAGAGTCTGAAAAACGCCTCATCTATCTGGCGAATTACGACACTTTGACCTGTATGCCTAATCGAAATTTATTTCAGGATCGTTTGAAACATGCGATGGTGAAGGCAAAACGTAAGAATAGTCAGTTGGCGTTACTTTACCTGGATCTAGATCATTTCAAGGCCGTCAATGATGCACTGGGGCACCAGGCGGGTGATAAATTACTTGTTGAGGCTGCAGAGCGTATAAAAAGATGTATTCGTGAGAGCGATACAGCGGCGCGCCTGGGCGGCGATGAGTTCACTATTATTCTTGAACAAATTGACAAAAATGGGCAAGTTGCCGTCGTGGCCAAAAATCTGCTGGCTCACCTGAGTCAAAACTACCGTATCGATAACAACGAGGTTATTATTTCCGCTAGTATGGGCATTACCATGTACCCAGGTGACGGTAAAGATGTAGATACTCTGTTGAGAAAAGCTGATTCTGCAATGTATTTTGCTAAGGAACAAGGGCGTAATAACTACCATTTCTTCACAGAAGAACTTAACCAGCAGGCACAAGAGCGCCTTCAACTTGAAAATGGCCTGCGCATGGCACTGGAACGCGACCAGTTCCAGCTACATTTTCAACCACAAATCGAGCTGAAAACAGGACGTATTATTGGTGCAGAGGCACTGCTTCGTTGGACGCTGGATCATAATGGAATCAGCCCGAAACGATTCATCCCGATACTGGAAGAAACTGGTTGTATAGTACAAATTGGTAAATGGGTATTAGTAGAAGCGTGTAAAGCAGCCAAAGAGTGGGAAAAACAAGGGTATGGCAATCTTCGTATTGCGGTCAATCTTGCAGCAAGGCAGTTACGCCAGCCAGACATCATAGATGTCGTTAAAGACGCATTGGAGAGCAGTGGCCTGGCGCCAGAGTATCTGGAGATTGAGCTGACGGAAAGTACATTGATAGATACGAGTATCAGTAAGCAGAACCTGGAGCGCCTTGAACAGCTGGGTGTACGTCTTGCTATTGATGACTTTGGAACAGGTTATTCCTCTCTAAGTTATTTAAAGCAATATTCAGTGGATGTACTCAAGATTGATCAAAGTTTCATAACGGATATCAACAAAGATAAAGATGATGATGCCGTGACATCGGCAATGGTCGCACTCTCGCACAAGCTTGATATGAAGGTAATTGCTGAGGGTGTTGAAACAATCGAGCAGCTTGAATATTTGAAAGGTTTAGGATGCGACCAGGCGCAAGGTTTTCTTATTGCTGAGCCAATGATCAAGGATCAATTTGAAAGCTGGATGGCAAAGTATATGGATCACAAGAGCGATACTGCTACCTGGCTTCACGCATAAAATAGGGTAATAAGAGGAAGGTGAATGGTGTTCTGTGCTATTTTGAACATTGAGTCTCATCCAAGGGGCACACAGTAGCGAGCTATTGCGAAGATTCACAATGAAGAAGTTGGATATTCTGGACTCAAGGCCAATTGTCCATGACTTAATTGGCAACCTTTATGCTCTGGTGCATAGGCATGGCAGGAAAACAAAGCGCTATTGCCAGGCAGGTGAGGGTAAATTCATCCAGTAAGCGAGCACTCTATTCAGTTATTTTTCTGGCGCGTTTGTTAATTGCACAAAAAAGATTTCGACTGTCAGAGCGAGCTGTAATCTCGGTATTAAGGACTATCAAGCCTTATATGGAATCGGTATTATGCAAGTGAATTTCGTGGGGATATCTCAGGATCTGACCCTGCTTCGTATAAGTGTATAAAAAGTTTATGAAAGGGTTCGTAAAAGGAAGCTATATGGCGTCAGTCATTACGATCAAAGGTATCACCAAAACCTATGCATCAGGACTACAGGCGCTAACCAACATTAATCTGGATATTCGTCGTGGCGAGATCTTTGCGCTGCTGGGGCCGAATGGTGCTGGCAAGACGA
>CALZMY010000130.1 GCA_945788675.1 uncultured Gammaproteobacteria bacterium
GATGAAGTTTTTGACGCAGGCGATGACGATCGGTCACCATACAGTGGTCGATCGCATTATCTGTGATGGCTGGAATCTTGCTCATGCGGAGGTGTGTTACGGCTCGAAAATAGTGTCGGTGCAGGATTATAGCACCCTGCGCCGGCTCTTCGAGTTAAGCTGGCCCGCATCTATTCAGGGAAGTGCGATGGTACAGCGTGCTCCGCCATCAATGCCGTCGTTACTGGTCTGCAGAAAGCCGCTTTGTTTGCGGTTTTTATGCATGTGTGCAATGGTAGCCGAGAAAAAGAGCCCCAGTCCGGTGCCGCCAGTGTCGGCAGTGTTGTTGCCTGGAGTGATCTCATTAGCAGTACCGTAACGTTTCAGCATCGCTTCAGGGTACCCTGGTCCGTTATCATCGACAGAAATGAGTAGCCGCTTGTCATGGATAAGCGTATTTAACCGGATTTTGTCTTTGGTATATTGCTGTGCATTGGTGATTAAGTTATTGATGACGCCCTTAAGCAGCTCACGGTCAAAGAACCATTGAGATGCCTCTTCACACTCAATGCTGAGCTCGATGCCGCGTAGCGCAAGCACATCGTGGTTTTCGAGAAAGAGCTCTTCGAGGAATTCACTCACATCGTGTTCTTCGATGTGCAGGGCATGTTGGGTGTTGCCCGCCTTGTAGAGTGTCAGTAGTTGTACCAGCTGGTCATTGATACGCCGCCCTTCAGCCTGAACGCGCAGGATCTTTTGCTGTGATTGTCTCTCTTCCGGAACCTCGTTGATGACCTCATCCAGTGTGCCAAGCAGCATCTGGATTGAATTTTTCATATCATGTACCGAACTGGCGATGATTGCGGAGAAATCCAGCGATGGAGGGGTATTATCACTGCTCATAGCCGTTATTATAGTCCGGCCTGCTGGGCTATTTCGCGACAGCTCTTCATTAACGTATCATATTTATCCCTGGCGGCATCGATATCTTTTACGGTGTCTAGATAGAACATCGCACTATTAATGTACCTTTTACTGGCACCCTCTTTTTTCATCAGCATAATATAAGATTGTGCGGTGTTGAGACTGATCACATGATTTTGCGGCAGTGCCCTGGCCGCGGTTTTGAAAAGCTCGATCGATTCACTGATCTTACCCTCATTGATAAGCTTGACGCCTGCGTTGTTGATTTCAGCAATCTCGTCGATCGCTTCGGCGATTTTTTCTTCCGCTTTGTTACCAAGACCTGCTGCTTCATAGGCCTGATTGATTTCATCTAGTACCGCTTTGTTTTCGTGATTATTTTTAGCGATATCTTTGATAATGGCATCGGCCTCCTCTTCTCTGCCGTACTTCAGGCAGTTTTTGGCCAAAGCGATACCCGCATTGCTGGAGCTAATGGCACTGCTGGATTTATAGAGAGTGAGTGCGGCATCCATCGCTGCCTGTGCCTCAGCATCATGCCCCTGCGCCTGAAAAATGGTGCTCTTGCATATCTCTGCCTGTAGTTGGGCGCCATCATCACCCTTGAATGCGTTTTTGATATTGCCTGCAATCCTCAGTGCCTCTTTTCCTTTGTTATTCGTGATCAGACTTTGAGAGTAGTTAACATAGTCATCCGGTTTTTTTAGCATTGAGTGCTTGCCAATCAACATGGCATCACGGCAGGCGCGCTCGGCCACGGTGTGATTTTTGTTGATGGTGGCAAGTTCAGCAAGTTCACGTTGACGTAGTAGCGATTTGGGGGATTTTTCGATTGCTTTGACGAGCGTTTCCTCGGCACTTTTTAGATCACCTAATTTTTTCTGTGTCTTGCTGAGCCAGTCATAGGCGGCGACAAAATCACCGTTTGATGCGATGATCTCTTCTAACTGCTCACTTGCCTCATTATATTTCTGTTGAGAGAAATAGGCTCTGGCAAGCCCCAGTTGTGCCCATGGCACATCACGGTCAGCAAGTACCCCTTTACAGATAGACTCTGCGCCATCATAGTCGCCCGTTGTTATCAGCAGGTTGTATTTCTGGCTTAGTAGTTCGAGACGAAGGGCAGGGTGGTTAGCGATCTCTTCATCGCACAATTTTGAGGCTTTACTGTACTCTTTTTTGTCGATGGCAAGCGATATGTTTTTGGTGAACTCTTTTTTTTCGAGAATCTTCCTGAGACGTGTCTGCAGCGTGGTCTTGGTGACCGGCTTGGAGAGGTAGGCGTCCGGTTGATAGTCAAGCGCACCCATCACCATGGTTGAGGTGTTTTCCGCAGTCACCATAATGAAGGTGGTTGCCAGTGGCAGGATATTGAGGTGTTTTGCCTCTTCTAATACTTGCTGGCCATCTTTTCCTTCGCCCAGATTATAGTCGCACAGGATGATGTCGAATTTATGTTTTGCGATCAGCTCAATAGCATCATCGCCATTAGCCGCTTGTTTGATATCTTCGGCACCGTATGCGCACAGCATACTGCGTAACATCGAACGCATCTCGGCAAAGTCGTCAACGACGAGAATTTTTGTGTTTTTAAGCGTCCAGAGTGCCATATGTTATCGCTACACCTTTCATTGTTGCATCAAGGGGCGTTTATCTGTTTGTACTTCAGTCCTTATGATCCGGACAGTCGCCCACTAAATTACTGCACAGATTAACCGTTGTCGATTATAAGTAACGCTCATTATGTTGGAATCTTTAGCGATTTACGCTGCCTCAGGGGTGATTTCTGCACGCATCTCTTTTTAATGAGCAGTGGGGGTGGTGTACAATGAGCCGCGAAATGATTAAGGAATAAGATTGAATATGAAGTTGTGGTTTAAGAGTGGTGGTTGGGCGAGCAGGCGCGCGAAGGGCGTGGCTGCGGCGCTCAGCCCTGAAGCGGTCAAAAGCGTCGCGGTGATTCGTCACGCGGCGGTGGGCGACATGGTATTGACGCGACCTTTTTTGATTGAACTGCGACGTTTTTTTCCTAACGCCATGATTACCTTGAGTCTTTGTAGCAACTACACGCGTGGCGCCCCCGAGGACCTGGTCGATCGAGTACATGTGGTCTATGGCAGTGACCGTAAGGATGTGCCGCTCAAGGCACAGATTGCACGTGCCCGTGAGCTGGGAGAGCATGAGCTGCTGTTCGACCTGGCAGTGACGCCTCGAAGTTTTTACACTTGTCTGCTGACGCGGACGAAGCTCAAAATCAGTTTTCCTTACAAGGCGATTGAGCGCCATCTATTTTATGATGTTGCGGTGCAGCGCTCCGATTTTCAGTTTGAGGCAGATAACATGCTGGACACACTGCGCATTCTTGGACATCGTGTTGAGTATCCGCCACAGTTTCTAATGCCGGTCGAGGCGTATCAACACCCGCGTCCTTATCTGGTCTATTTCCCCAGTGCCTCAACGCCCAGGAAGTGCTGGCCTAAGGGACACTTTGCCAGCCTGGTAGAGACGCTCTCTAAAAATCATCCTGAATATGATCACATTGTTTTGAAAGGCATTGATGAGTGGGAGACGATTGATGAGATCGTTGATCCGCTGGCCGATCGTGACAATGTGATCTCAATGCAGTTGAATGATTTCGATGAAACACTCTCCTTTGTAAAAGGGGCATCACTGCTAATCGGAAATGATACCGGTATTCGAAATATCGCGATTGCCTGTGAAACCCCTACCGTCGGCATTTTTTTTGACACAGAACCGTACCGTTACTGGCCACGATATGGATTTCATGATGCCGTATTTTGCAGTGATGCGCAGGTGCCGAGTGTTGATGCAGTGATGCAATCTGTCGAGGGCCTGCTTACGTTATTGGATAATAAGTGATGAAAATTCTTCATCTACTTTCACAGACGCATTTGACCGGGCCGGAGGTCTATGCTGCCGCGTTGTGTCGTGAGCAGATGATTGCCGGTCATGAGTGTTTGATCGTTTCTGACACATTGACAGTCACGACAGATGCGGAATATATTTCAATGTCGATTCATGACCGCTCAATAATGAATCGATTACGTAACATCATAAAGCTGTGGCGACTCTGCCGTGAAAGAGAGATTGAGCTGATACACGCACATTCACGTGCGGCAAGCTGGGTGGCTAATATCGTTTGTCGTTTCGCCAGGGTTGCTTATGTATCAACGGTACATGGACGACAGAGTAAGCGTGCAATGCGCTCACGTTTCAATGTGTATGGACAGGATATTATCGTGGTGTGTGATTCGTTGGTCAGCCACTTGCGCAATGAGATGTTGATTAAGAAAAGTGATGCTGAAATTCGAGTAATTCATAATGGCCTTGAATAGTATTGCATGGGTCGGTCGCTTGACTGGACCGAAGGGTGAGATAGCCTATCGTATCATCACCGAGGTTGCGCCACAGTTTCCTGAGGTAACATTTACCATCGTGGGTGGTCCCCTTTCAGAACGATTTACAACCATTGCTGGCAACGTGAAATGCATTGGTTTTGTCGAGGATGTGAAGACTGTGTTTGCCGAAAGTGATCTGGTGATTGGCGCAGGGCGAGTTGCACTGGAGGCGATGGCCTTTGGTTTGCCAGTTATCGCAGTGGGTGAGGCTTGTTATATAGGCGCAGTCGATGATGCAACCATAGATGAGGCGAGGGCAACCAACTTTGGTGACTGTGCAACGCCACAATCATGGCAGGCATCACGTCTGATCGACGATATCACTCGGTTGGTCTCGGGCGACCAGCTACCGCTTGAAAAATACAAGGATTATCTATCTGATTATCGTCTTTCTGAAGTGGCCACAAAGGTGATGGATTGCTATGAACAGGCGATGATCAGGGCTGCGCTTACCCGTTTTTCAGAAGTGCCAGTGCTAACCTATCACCGCGTATTGCCTGCAGTACCAAAGGGCTCGAAATTTAATGTTTACGTTACCGTAGATGAGCTGGATCGGCAGTTGACACAGCTCAAACGACGTGGCTTTCAGTTTGTGACTTTCAAAGATATTGCACAAGGCGCGAAGCTAAAAAAACCGATCATCCTTACTTTTGATGATGGCTACGAAGATAATTATTTATATCTGTTGCCACTACTCAAAAAGCATAACGCTAAGGCGGTGATATTTGTACTGGCAGATGATGCGTTAACTAATAACTGCTGGGACATGGAGCTTGGTGAACCTGAAGCACCATTAATGACATCCGAACAGATCGATGAATGCCACCTGAGTGGTCATGTTGAAATCGCCTCTCACGGTTTGAGTCATCGGCGCCTGACAACATTAGCAGAGGATGAGTTGGCCTCTGAAATCAACGCTTCAAAGGAGCGGCTTGAAGCGTTGATTGATGATGAAGTGATCGCCTTCGCCTACCCCTATGGTGATTGCGCACAGCGTGAAACAGAAGCAGTTTCCGC
>CALZMY010000131.1 GCA_945788675.1 uncultured Gammaproteobacteria bacterium
ACTAGCCTGGCAATGGGTGGCAACATTGAGCAAAGCGCTTTTGCCTTGCTCTGGGGCACCTGGTGGCTGGGTGATATTGTCGGCGCCCTGATCATCACACCGCTGTTATTGACATGGTTTCCAGCCACCCTCTCTTCATGGCGAACTGCTCACCCATTTGAGGCGTGGTGTTTATTTTCAGGTGCAATCTTTTGCGCCGTTCTTGTCTTCAGTGACTGACTTCACATCAATACTAACAACTACCCGCTCGCATTCCTTTTTCTTCCCTTTGCCATCTGGGCGGCGTTTCGTTTTCGCCAGCAGGGGGTAACGGCAGTCATATTTATGCTCTCCATATTCGCCATTTACGGCACGCTGGAAGGTTTTGGTCCCTTCTCAGGACCATCGGCAAATGAATCTCTACTGTTATTGCAGGGATTTATGGGAATCATGGTGATAACGGCCCTGACCCTCGCAGCAAGCATTAATGAAAAAAGAAGATCCGCATTAGCACTACACAAGGCCAAACACTCACTGGAGCAGCGTGTCACTAAACGGACTCAGGAACTCACCCGCGCTAACCTTACCCTGGAAGCAGAGGTGATCAATCGTCAGCGTCTGGCAGATGCACTAGGGACATTATTAGCCAGCACATCCTACGCAGACGACAAGCTTTTTCATGCTTGCTTAAAAGACCTTGCCACAATCTTTAACGCAAAATACGCATTTATCAGTATCTTTTCCGATAACACAAAAAACACCATGCGCACCGTGGCATTCTGGTCTGAAGACCACATTGTCGAAAATTTTACCTACCCCCTCAAAGGCACGATCTGCCACGATGTTCTGCAGGATAAAACGAAACTGGTTTCAGAAAATGCAGCTCAACAATATCCACATGCAGCGCAGATGAAACAACTGGCCATAGAGAGTTATTTCGGTGCTGCACTGATTTCGCCTTCGCAAACACCGTTTGGCGTGGTGATTATCATGGATACAAAACCCATGCTACCGGAGGGAGGACGTGACCACATTCTCGGTATCGTGGCGAGCCGCCTGGCACTTGAGATAGAACGTAACGCGGCAGAAAATGAACTGAAACTGGCCGCCAGCGTCTTTAACGAAACCGTAGATGCCATCGTAATCACTGACCAGGAAGGCACCGTTTTACGCGTCAACCCGGCGTTCAGTCGAATCACCAACTTTAGCCCAGAAGATGTGATTGGGCAAAACCCACGAATATGGGGTTCACAACACCATGACACAGATTTTTATGAGGCACTTTGGCAGGAGCTACTCAACAAGGGTTTCTGGCAAGGTGAATTATGGAACCGACGAAAAAATGGTGAAACATTTCCAACATGGCAAACCATCAGCGCGGTAAAAAACAGGGCGGGCGAAACGATTCAATTCATCAGTATTTTTAGCGATATTAGCGATAGGAAGAGAAGTGAAGAGCGCATCTATCATCTTGCTCATTACGATGTGATCACCGATCTGCCGAATCGCACCTCTTTTCAGAATCAAATTGAACATTCCCTCGCTCACGCTCGTCGGCAAAATAGTACCTTGGCGCTGTTATTTCTCGACCTGGATAATTTTAAAGTAATTAATGATGCTTTTGGCCATCCGACAGGCGATATATTACTCAAGCAGGTTGCTCAACGGCTTACCGGACTTGTGCGGGAAGATGACACCGTTGCACGTATTGGCGGCGATGAGTTTACGATTTTGCTGACCGACACTCACAGCAGTCAGCTTACCGCACTGGTCGCGAAAAAAATTCTCAACAGTTTCGCCACACCATTTAAACATGAAGGCATTGAAATGGTCGTCTCCGTCAGTATTGGTATCAGCACCTTTCCCGTAGACGGTAATGATGCGCTGACACTATTAAAAAATGCCGACAGCGCCATGTATCAGGCCAAGAAAAAAGGGCGCAATAACTTCCAGTTCTTCACTAGCGAAATGAATCTACTTGCACAAGAGAGACTTTGTATGGAAGCAGATATGCGCAAGGCACTTGAGCGTAATGAATTCATTCTACATTACCAACCACAGGTAAACCTGGAAACTGGCACTATTATTGGCTGTGAAGCACTGGTGCGCTGGCAACATCCATCTAAAGGGCTTATCCCTCCCTATGATTTCATTCCTGTTGCAGAGGAAAGCGGACTCATCATACCGCTCAGCGAATGGGTCATGCGCACAGCCCTGCAGCAACTGCAACACTGGCACGCAGCAGGATTACCACATATCAGCATGTCGGCAAACTTGTCCGCACATCAATTTGGAAGACAAAACCTGGTGCTGACAGTGCAGCAGATTCTGGCCGAAACAGGTGTCGATGCAAAATATTTCGAGCTTGAACTGACGGAAAGCATACTCATGGCCAATGTCAAAGCAACCAGCGAAACCCTGCATGCATTGCGCGACATGGAGGTCAGCCTGTCGATCGATGACTTTGGTACTGGCTATTCATCGATGGCTTACCTGAAGCGCTTTCCGATCAACAAGCTCAAGATCGATCGCTCATTTGTTCGCGATCTGACAACTGATTCGGAAGATGCCGCCATTGTCACCGCAATCATTGCACTGGGACATAGCCTCAACCTGACCATCATTGCTGAAGGGGTAGAAAGCGAACAGCAACTGGAATATTTACACACACAACACTGTGAACAGATACAGGGATACTATTTCAGCCGCCCCATAGCGGCACGGGATTTCACCGATCTACTGCAAAGTAAACCAAGCATTTGGCAATAGGACTCGTTCACTATCGTGCCGTTACGAACAGGGTCCACCCACCGTAGAAAAAAGGCCGACCCGTTGAACGGACCGGCCGGGTGACATCGACCACTGTCGCTGCGTTATTTCTGAACGATCTTTCTGTTCTTGCCTTCAGGAACCACTTGCAGGGTCTTCAGGAATTTGACCACTGCCACCTGCTCGCGATAGGAACGCGCGACAAAAGCATCACGTGAGGCACGCGCCTCACCACCGTGAGCCAGGATCGCTTCAGTAATGGTAGACAGGTCACCGCGGTGACCGTAGGGCGCTGAGTTGCCTACATCCCACAGCTTGCGGGTAA
>CALZMY010000132.1 GCA_945788675.1 uncultured Gammaproteobacteria bacterium
CACCTGGCTTGAGAAGCGTAAAGCAAAACAGTCCAGGTGCGAGGTTTAACCCCGCGCGTCAGAAAGACTGTTTTTGCCGACAGGTTGACGCATACGATATTCACCGCGAGGAGGAGTGCTGCCCCGCCTGCCAATGCTAACTGACCTGAGCCAAGCATCAGGCCCACGACGGCAGTCGGGGGCAACAGTGCTACAGCGACCATCACGCCGACCAGTACGCTCGATAGCCCAGTCGTCATCGAGAGGACAGCCGCCGCCCCTGATGCAAGCGCTAGCACTACGGAGTCGAGTCCCACCACTGTGCGTGAGATCAACTCCTGACTGTTCATATCGACTGGCAATAGCAGTCCAATGATTAATGAGATGGCTAATGCCAGCCCCAGCCCTGCGAGGTTAGTCTTCAGCGATGTCCACATGAGCGGCGTGTCACCGAGCGCTGCCGCGAGCGCGAGCGCGATATTCGGCCCCAGTAGCGGTGCAATCACCATCGCACCGACCACGACGGCTAAATTATTTTCGAGCAATCCAATCGCGGCGACAATCGTAGATAAAAAAACCAGCAGTAAAAAGTTGCTATTTAACTCAGCGCCTTTGGATATGGTGTGGTACAGCTCTTCGCGGGTTGCGCCAGCACTACTGCTCGCATCTTTTTCATTAGCTTCCGGTTCAACAATGGGTAGCGTGACATCGACCGGTACCACCATGATTCTTGTCGACTCATGTTTTCCAGTGGTATTTAGCAGGGCATCCATGACCCCCTGTCGATGACTGTCATCAACCAGCAGTCTGATGACTGCACGCTGTTCGTTATTAAGTGGGCCGACATGCCATAGATCGATCGCACCGTATTTCTCGCCGATCTTTTCAATGGTATTGATGTGCTCACGGCTGGTAATGACTTCTATTATTTTCATAAAACGTTACGCTGAATGCCCGGTTGGATAGTGAGCAATAATGCCAGAGTTTTGTTGAGATCTGTAGTTTAAGGCACCTGAATGGTGTCGTCGTGCTATTTTTAGTTAGTGATATAGGTGTTTTATACTGGCTTCATTCAGATCTTCAGGTAGATCAATATCATTAAATGCTGGTAGTTCTGCCAGTTGCTACTGAAGCCCGATAATACGTTGTCGAGTGGTGCTTAACACTTCGCTGGTGCCCCAGGCGATATCAGTAAAGAGGCTGGATGAAAAATACCTCAGTGCCATCAGCACATAACCACCATCATTGGCGGGGGCAAGCAACAATGTCGTTGCCAGTGTGTAAATGGGTGAAGGCCCGTTCAAAGTCGGTACGACTGGGGTCGGGGCAGTCGGTACCGATGATGAGGCTATGATGCCTCTGTTGAAGATTGTAGGATGCCGATAGTGCTGGGCAGGCCAATAAAACGATAATTCATATAATTGAAACAGGCCGAGAGGGTAATCAGTACAGCGATGATGTTGAGCAGGTCCATATAAGCGGGTTATCTTGCAGTCGAAAATTTATTGCCTGGTAATCTCTGTTAAGCCAGATAATTTTGCTATTATCCCGAGACTTATTGAATAAGTCATTTTGGCATTTCTTACAGGCGAATATAAGTAGCGGCAAACAAACTAACTGGAGTTTTTTGTAGCCACTTAGATTCAAGTTTGAGGAAATATTGATGCCAGGATTAAGTTTAATTCTCTTGCCTGATGTTTGAGAATAACCAGGGCAGAGGGCTAAGTTTTGTAAGTTGCTGGGTCGTCAAGTGAGTTAATGGGCTGTACATCTGGCAAGGACAGCAGCCCGCCCCCGATGGGGGCTAGGCATGTTGTTCTCTTTTAGTCAGAGCTAAAATTGGGGCGTTTGTATAGCGGGTGGACGACCGATTGCCTGAATCCATGATTCAGTATTGAGCCGTGACTTTTTTCTGCGTGCTAGGCCAAGGCCGATAACCCCGCTGCCCAAGAGCAGGAGAGTGGAGGGTTCCGGAACCTTGATCGCGAACGCCATGTTGTGGTCCGTAGAGAGTGTTTCCCAGCTGCCCACCACTCCCGTTGCCGAAACTTTGGAGTCAAATTTTTCTGTTCCTATATGTGGATCATGCCCTGTTCCTGCGGCCCAGCTCCAGTCGGTATTGGTATTGGTTATTGATAACCAATAATCTACGCCTCTCTCAAGAGTAGTAGCTATGTTCCATAGAAATGTATATTCATAAAGCTCCGGCCCCAAATTGCGGACAGTTGTTGCTGCGCCGCCGACTGCAACCCTTGTTGCGTTGTTCGGTTTTGACGTGTCATTTTCATAAAGCGATAAAATCCAGCCAGGGTCGGCGTGCGATCCCCACCAGGTGACTTCGTGTAGATCACCTGAATCTGTCACCATGAAATCGTCGGCTATCGCAGGGCCAAAAACATGGGACTCCCAGTTGGCTTTTCCGCCTGGGAAATTGTTGTCGGGATTTCCACTTGGAAAATGGGCGTATGCCGTGATTGGGATGGCCTGTGCAGGCATCGTGGCCAGTGCCAAAAAAGCGGTTGCTACGACTACCGTTAGAGATGTGCTTTTTATGTGTGTATTCATAGGTATGTCCTTTCAACGTTAAATCAAATCCATGATGTCAGGTTTACTTGATCTTGCTGTTTCAAATAAGCCTGGCTTTATTGTTAAAGAGGTGTAAATAACCTTGTTGGAGGAAGTTCAAAACCCCAAAAACGATTTAGCAATATGAGTGCCAAGTAGGTATAAAATTGATGTGTCGATGCTAGTAATGCCGTCGTTGCGGACTTTTTTCTTGTTCCTTATGAGAGGTGTTTGTCAGGGCAACAATCTGTGTGCGATGTGTAGTTTTCCTGAAAATGGTGAGTTAGTTATCTTGCCTTGATTGCGTCAGAGAGTTTTCGTATATAACTGAGGGGGTGGGTATTGTTTGAGAAACAACGACTTAGGGCCTTAGAGGCTGGCATCTTCCATTGGGGAGGCTACATGGGGTCTGTCACCAGGGTTGTCTTCAGGAATGTTATATTTCAAGGGGGTATTGTTAATTATTATCAGGCAATGGGGATATTAATTGCGGAGTAGGCAGGAAGATGTGTCATGTATCAGGATTAATGAAATTTTGTTGAATGTGTCACGAGGAAAATTAACAAATGCTTATAGTGTAAAATAATCATGAATTTTGCCAGGCTTTGTGGTGATATCGTTCAGTTAGGGGCTAAATTAATTTTAAATAGGTAATGATATCCCTGGAGTTTCCTGTTGCGAATATGCGGTCATGATGGGGAATATTAATCAATACAAACGGTTATCCCATTGGTTTAGTATGGGATTGGGGTGTAAGAAAAATCGACAGTTTTGCCGCCAAAATCGCATAAATAAAACACCTGGTTATTAGGGGGTATCAATATTGTCTCGGTTATTGCGTGAACATTGCCAGCGTAGTGCGACTGGTTGGAAGTCTAAGTTCTTTCGTGAGCCAATTTTCGTGATTTGGGCTTTGTGGGGGGGCATGGGGTGCTTTGTCGCATTGCTCTTCGCAGTGACAATTATTCAGAGGTTCTCGGACAGCGCTTTTATCTCTCCCAAATCCTCAGGTCGGTCAATATCCCTGAATGTCCCCAGCTCTGCCAATGGCCATTGAAGTGTGGCGATTCTTTCACGAGTAGCTGCAAGCACTTCGTCTGTCCCCCAGTGGATATCTGTGAACAGTGCTGGTGAAAAACGTTTTAGCCCCATCAACACATAACCACCATCGTTGGCAGGGGCAATGACGACTGTGTTGTTATTTTGCAGGTGGATCAATGCCTGTTCGAAATCAGTCGTGGAGAGTGCCGGGCAGTCGGTGCCGATGATGATGCTAATAAATCCCTGTTGCAGATTATGGTTCATTGCATGCGCCATGCGCTCACCGAGATCGCTGCCTTGCTGTGAATGCAGCGTCACGGGGAAGTTGTTTTGACAGTCAGTGAAAAAAGGATGATCGGTATCTGGCGTACACCACAGTTGCACCGGGCAGAGTGCCGCGTTAGTGACGGTAGTCAGTGTATGTGTCACAAGCCTTGCGTGCAGCGCGGCGGCGCCAGCCTCGCCCAGCGCTGGGATCAGACGGGTCTTGGCGCGGCCTGGTTCGGGTGCTTTGGCAAAGACGATCAGGCGTGCATCAGGGAATTGCATTAATCCAGCGCACCACCACAACTGCTGCCCTGTCCTGCGGTGCAGCCATAGCAGTGATCTTTGACGATAATCGGTTGCCCTTCGACATCGACTGTATTGAGTTCGTTGATATGCATGCGTGGCTTCTGAGCGAGCGGCGCAGGTAATGCGAGCATCTGGTTGAAGTCGCAGTCGTAAAGGTAGCCCTGCCAGTCGACGCTGATGGTTGAACGACAC
>CALZMY010000133.1 GCA_945788675.1 uncultured Gammaproteobacteria bacterium
ATTTCACCCTCTGCTGTGATGATTCATCGATCTGTTTTTGATGATGTAGGATTGTTTGATGAATCGTTACCAGCGTGTGAAGATTATGACCTGTGGCTGCGTATCACAGCAAAATACCCTGTGCTTTATTACGATAAACCTTTGATCTATAAGTATGGTGGTCATGAAGATCAGCTTTCCAGAAAACATTGGGGCATGGATCGTTTCAGGATTCAGGCGCTGGAAAATATTCTAAGGCAGGGTGATCTCAAAGCTGAGGACTATGAAGCAGCACTAGCGGTACTGCTCAAGAAGATTAAAGTCGTATTGAATGGCGCGCGCAAGCGAGATAATCATGAGTTGATAAGCGCTTATGAAGCACTACTGGCGGAGTGGTCAACTAAGATAGAGTGACTAGACAAAGTGCAGTAAAGAGACTGAGCATTTAACTCAAGTTGCTGTTTTTCAAAAAGTGTGCGCTACTATAGGGGTGTACATAAACCATGGACAGACTAGAGACAGGTTACATGTCGAAGGATAGATGGGATAAATTTCAAGTAATCGTTGCGGCATTCGGTGGTGTCTTGATTCCCCTGGCAATATTTTTAGCTGGTGTATTTATTTCTGATGCAGAAAGAGACAATGCTACCGCCTCGTTACAGGCAGAAAGGCTCACTGATTTAATTGAACACTTATCTAGCGCTAACCCAAAACAACAACTTATTGCTGCAGAAGTGGCAGGATATCTGGCAAAGGCAGGCCAGCTTCCATCAGAATTAGTCCCAACATTGACAAGAATTGCTAAGCAAAGTGATAGTTCTGAAACTGCATTGGCAGCGACACAAGCAGTCGTTGTCGCTGCAGAAAAAAATATGGAAACTAAAATAGTTGTTGAGCAAGCATTTACGAGCTTACCGCCAAGAGTGTATTTTCATATATCAAATGAAGAACAGCGTACTCTCGCATCATCGATAGCTAAGAAGTTAGAAAAAGAACTCGATAATCTAGATGTTACGGTACCAGGTATTGAGCTCAAGCCTGGTCCGCATAATACCGAGCTTAGGTTCTTTAAAAGCGCTGAGAGTGAAGAGGCAAAAAATATTTATAATGCGCTCACGGCATTAGGTATCAGCGTTAAACTTATTGATCTTTCTTCTCGCTATGAATCTTCAAAGGGAATTCGCCCTCGTCATTATGAGCTTTGGTTTGGTAAAGACGCCTAATGAATTATGGGCGACCCAGTGAGGTGTGACCCTCGTGAGGCGTGAGTTTTGAGGGGCAGAGTTACATTTCTTTTGGTTTCGATCTGGTTTTATAATGGCTGTCTGTTTATTGCTCCCCCCTGCGAGGTGTAGGTGCAGCCGACAAGCGTGCTGGCAACAATTGCCGCGGCGATGGTGTAGATCGGTTTCATCGAAAAGTCCTTTTTAGTTGAAGTTATTGTTAAATACGTCAGGAGTTTTCAGTCAAAAAAATTATAGCCTCAAAATTAAGCAACAAAGAATAATCAGTTATCAATCGATGTACAAGTACAAAGAATTGACGTTTATCTGCCGTCCTGATTTTATGCGCAGAGAATGTTGCTTTAAATCTAATGCAACATGATTTGGAATGATGGGACCGATTGATCAGCGATCATTGTCAAAGCGGTTAGTACGTTGATGAGTATTCTTTTTTGTCGTTTCGACCGGTGGGAGAGATCTTATGCCGCATAACCTGTGTGGCCGAGGTGGATTAAGATCTCTCCCCGTGGTCGAGATGATACGCTTCGTGAATCGTTACAATGGAATCCGGATCACAACACCCCCCATGGTGTCGCCAACCTTAAAGTCTGTCTTGGGTGAGTCTTTATGCTCATTGTGGCAGCTTGAGCAGGCTGACGACACTGCGACATCGGGATAGATTGCGGTGAAATAGGTGGTACCGCCTAGCACCTCTTCTTTGTAGAAACGCTTGCCAGGGTTATCTTCAATAAACTGCACGCCCTCTTTTTCAGCGGGCGTCTTGGGCTCATTCTGTTTGTTAATCGGCCACGCAGAGATTAGTGAATATGAGAAAGCCGAACTTTTCTCTGCGGCACGTTCTGAGGCCATGCGGAACATCTGCGCCGGCAGCGGCAGTGCCTTGTCATCCTTCCAATGTTCGCTTGCCTTGATCAGCTTTTCTTCTTTCACCAGGCGTTTGAGTACCTTTGATGTGTAGGTGGCACGATCTGCCTCCATCACAGTGAAGAGGGCATCTGCCATTTTTTGCGGTGAGACACCTGCTGGTGCAGGTGCAACTGCCATTTTCTCTTCGTTGCAACCCGCCAGTGCTAATGATATGCCTGCCAGTCCCATTACAGCGATTTTTGATTTAAGGTGTTTCATTGTGTTGCTCCTTTGTTGAGATAGATTGCTTGTTGTTAAAAAACGTTAAAATTATGGAGCTGCTACGCTGCAACTTAATAACCGCCATTAGTTGGTTTTCTTTTTTTCTGTGCGCTCGCGTTTAAGCGCCATTTCGATGCTGGCCACTGTCTCGACTGGTTTGCCAGTAAAGTTCTTTTCAATGAGTGCCTCATCTGCAAGCGAGCTGAGTGTGAATTCGAGG
>CALZMY010000134.1 GCA_945788675.1 uncultured Gammaproteobacteria bacterium
ACCTTGACCCAGACAGGAAACCCCGCGGCCAGTGCCCTGCCAGATTTTCAAAAGGCCAAGCCCCAGGTATTTGCTGGCCTCTTTCCAATCAACGCCGAAGACTATGAAGATTTTCGTGATGCGTTGGCAAAGCTCTGTCTCAACGACGCCTCGCTTTTTTATGAACCAGAGTCATCGCAGGCGCTCGGTTTTGGCTTTCGCTGTGGCTTTCTCGGCATGCTGCATATGGAGATCATTCAGGAGCGACTGGAGCGTGAATATAACCTCTCTTTGATTACAACCGCGCCGACCGTGGTCTACGAGATTGTGACCACCAAGGGCGATGTGTTGCAGATCGATAACCCATCACGGATTCCTGATCCTGGCATGATTGATGAATTTCGCGAGCCGATTATTCAGGCCGATATCCTGGTGCCGCAGACGCATCTTGGGGCGGTAATCAACCTCTGTATCGAAAAACGCGGCGTGCAGAAGAAGATGCACTATCACGGCAGTCAGGTTGCAGTGAGTTATGAGCTGCCAATGAGCGAAGTAGTGATGGACTTTTACGATAGACTTAAATCCGTGAGCAGAGGGTATGCCTCGTTAGATTACTCTTTTGTCCGTTTTCAGGCGGCTGATCTGGTTAAACTCGATATCTTGATCAATGGTGAGCGTGTCGATGCACTTTCGTTAATCGTCCATCGTGATCGCTCACAGTTTCGCGGTCGTGAACTGGTTGAGCGCATGCGCACGCTGATACCTCGTCAGATGTTTGATGTCGCGATTCAGGCAGCCATTGGCGCGCATGTGATAGCGCGCGAGACGGTTAAAGCACTACGTAAGAATGTAACTGCTAAATGTTATGGCGGCGATGTTAGTCGTAAGCGTAAGCTTTTGGAAAAACAGAAAGCGGGTAAGAAACGTATGAAGCAGGTAGGGTCGGTGGAGATCCCACAGGATGCCTTCCTTGCTGTTTTAAAGACGGGTAAATAATTATGAATTTTGATTTTCAAGGGTTAATGCTGCTGTTATTGGTTGTCAGTGGTGTTATATGGGCGCTGGATCACTGGAAATGGGCGCCGCGGCGGCGAGCAACAGAACGGCGTGTAAAAGCGTCGATGAAGCAGTCATTAGATAAGAAAGACCTGGTTGGCGAAAAGAAAAAGCTAGCTGAGGATGAGAATAAGGAAAAACTTGCTGAGATTCTTAGAGAGCCTACTTACGTCGAATACGCCAAATCTTTTTTTCCAATCATTCTGATTGTTTTTGTAATGCGCTCATTTCTGGTGGAGCCATTTCGCATCCCATCTGGGTCGATGATGCCGACACTCCTGGTGGGTGATTTCATATTGGTCAATAAATTTACCTATGGTGTGCGTTTGCCGGTCGCGGGCGCTAAGATTCTGGATGTGGGTGATCCGGAACGTGGCGATGTGGTTGTCTTTCGTTACCCTAAAGACCCTTCACTCGACTATATCAAGCGTGTTGTGGGCTTGCCGGGGGATCGAGTTGGTTATTTTAATAAAACTATCTATATAAATGGTAAGCCGGTGGCCCAGGAAGAGAAAGGGACGTATATTGGCATTGGCGGTGGATTGTCCTCAGACGGAGATAGCCAGCTCATTGAGCGCCTGGGAGAGGTTGAACATGACATTCTGATCAATCCCGCGCAGCGTGCCCGCGAAGGAGAGGTTGTCGTCCCTGAAGGTGAATATTTTGTGATGGGTGATAATCGTGATAACAGCAATGATAGTCGATTTTGGGGGACAGTGCCTGAAGACCACCTGGTCGGAAAGGCCTTTATGATCTGGATGAACTGGGATTCTTCTGCCGGTGGCGTTACCTGGGGACGAATTGGTTCCAGTATCAATTAATCAATGGTAAAGGAGTAAGCAATGAATACAATAGCAGCCAGGCAGCATGGTGCCAGCGGGAGTGGTTTTGTATCCATGATCGTACTGATCATCGTGCTGGTATTATTGGTGCTGAAACTTTTTCCTGTTTATATGGAACACTTTAATGTCAGCTCATCATTAAACTCACTGAGTGATCAAAGTGGCATTAAAGAGATGAAAAAAGCCGAAATAAAGACGCTGCTTGAGCGCCGTTTTTCGATTAATGAAGTGAATAACGTGAATAAGGAGCACATCACGATTAATAAATCGAAGGATGGGATGACGATTGATGTAATTTATGAAGTGCGTAAGCCATTGGTGGGAAATATCGATATTGTCATCCATTTTAACGATCACTTGAAAATCTAGTGCTGTGATGTATGGCATGGAGCATTCGCATAATTGAATCACTCAATTGACAGAGTAGAGCAGGTGATTGCGTATCGCTTTACGCAGCGTCATCATCTGGAAACTGCACTGACTCATCGTAGTGTTGGCAGTAATAATAATGAACGCCTTGAGTTTCTCGGTGATGCTATCCTCAATTTCGTGATTGCCGAGGCGCTCTATCATCAGTTTCCAGATGTCGATGAAGGTAAATTGAGTCGACTGCGTGCATCGCTGGTGCGTGGTAGTACATTGGCCGTGTTAGCACGAGACCTCAACCTTGGCGACCACATTGTACTTGGGCCTGGAGAATTGAAGAGTGGCGGTTTTCGTCGTGAATCAATACTGGCCGGTACGTTAGAGGCCGTTATTGGTGCTGTTTTACAGGATGGCGGTTTTGAGGCAGCTAAGGCGTTTATTTTGAATCTCTATCAGGCTGCACTGGAAGAAGTTTGCGCAGATCGAGAACTCAAAGACCCCAAAACACGCTTGCAGGAATACTTACAGGCAAAGAAGCGTACGTTACCCAGTTACTCGGTTGTCTCGATTGATGGCGAAGGGCATTCCCAGCGTTTCACTGTTGATTGTGAGGTTGAAGGTCTGGGTGAAAAAATTATCGGTCTCGGAGAGAGTCGGCGTAAAGCCGAGCAAAATGCTGCATCGAATGCACTAGGGTTATTATTGAAAAATGAAGAGTGATGCATTAAAGCATTGTGGTTATGTGGCGATTGTTGGGCGCCCTAATGTTGGCAAATCTACACTGCTGAATCGAATTCTGGGCCAGAAGATCAGTATCACCACACGCAAGCCGCAAACGACCCGTCATCAGATTCTCGGGATCAAGACGACTGATGATGCGCAGGTGATTTATGTCGATACACCAGGGTTGCACCGTGGCAGTAAAAAGGCCATGAATCGTTACATGAATAAGGCCGCCGCGAGTGTTATTAGTGATGTCGATGTGGTGGTGTTTGTTGTCGATGGCCTGCGCTGGATGGATGATGATGAGGCGATTCTAGATAAGTTACAAAACATCGAGTCTCCAGTGATCCTTGCATTAAATAAATTCGATAAACTGCAGGAGAGGGAACAGTTACTGCCTCATATACAGCAGCTGTCGGAAAAGATGACCTTTAAGGAAATAATTCCGATTTCGGCTAGCAATGGTGAGAATATTGAGTCGCTGGAGACGATGGTGACATCGCTGTTACCCGCATCGCCGGCCTTTTTTCCAGAAGATCAAGTGACAGATAAGAGCGAGCGTTTTATCGCGGCAGAGCTGGTACGTGAAAAATTGATGATGCGACTGGGACAGGAAATCCCCTATTCAATCACGGTCGAGATTGAGCAGTTCAAGCTGGAAAAAGAGGTGCTGCATATTACTGCGCTGATCTGGGTAGAGCGCGATAATCAGAAGACCATTGTCATTGGTAAGCATGGTGAAATGTTGAAGGCAGTGGGTAAGCAGGCTCGTATTGAAATGGAGAGGATGTTTGAAAAAAAGGTCTTTCTTAAGCTGTGGGTGAAGGTGAAAGACAAGTGGGCAGATGATGAGCGTGCATTACAGAATCTGGGTTATACGGAGTAAACCGTAGCGTGGGGTCGCCAATACGCCACCACCTGGAGCCTGGTTTTGTGCTGCATCAGAGGCCGTATCGCGATACCAGCATGATCGTCGATTTTTTTACCGTCTCTCATGGTCGTATTAGTGTCGTTGCTAGAGGGGTAAGAAAAGCAAAATCACGTCTGGCACCGCTACTGCAGCCATTTCAGCCTTTGTTGCTTTCATGGGTTGCGCGTGGTGAGCTGGGTACGCTGACCGCAGTCGAAAGCGATGGTGTACCGTTTATGTTGAATCGTCGCGTACTGATCAGCGGTTTTTATATCAACGAGCTCCTGGTTCGATTACTGCATCGCTATGACCCACATACTGAACTCTTTAACTCCTATCTTGAAGTATTGCAACGGTTAGCTGCCCTGCAATATCTGCAGTTACAGGTGCCTGTAGATGAGCAGGTTGCATTAAGAGGGTTCGAGAAACAGCTGCTTCACGAGCTTGGTTACGCCTTGATTCTAGATCATGATGTGGTGAGTGGTGCTGCGCTGAGTGATGATGCGTTATACCTCTATTATCTGGATCAAGGTCCGATGCTCTTCAATGAGGAACAGATGGGTGGTGTGTCTGCCCGTAATAGTCAGTCGCAGGGGCGTGATGTGGTCAGGCTGCATGGCAAGAGCTTGCTTGACCTGGCGCAGGGATTCTTTCGAGATAGCCGCTCGCTACGAGAAAGCAAGCGGCTCATGCGAGCGGCGCTGGGCATACATCTTGGCAGTAAGCCACTCTATAGCAGGTCGCTCCTCAGTGGTTTACAGCCTTCTGCTGGCGGCAACAATAGCTCCGAAATGATATATAGGTAGAGAAAGTATGAAACAACAACCAATACTATTGGGTGTCAATATAGATCATGTCGCAACCTTGAGGCAGGCACGTGGTACGCGCTATCCGGATCCGATTCAGGCAGCCATTGATGCGGAACAGGCAGGGGCGGATGGCATAACCTTACACCTGCGTGAAGATCGTCGTCATATTCAGGATCGTGATGTCAGGATGTTGAAAGAGATCCTGCAAACACGTATGAACCTTGAGATGGCAGTCACTGATGAAATGATTTCTATTGCCACTGAAATTAAACCAGAAAATATTTGCCTGGTACCAGAGCGGCGTGAAGAGTTGACTACTGAGGGCGGGCTGGATGTTATTGGTCATGAAGCGAAGGTGGCAGATGCCTGTCAGCGACTGGCTGATGCTGGTTCGATCGTCTCGCTTTTCATCGATGCGGAAAAGGAGCAGATAGACGCGGCCGTGCGTTGTGGTGCCCCAGTGATTGAGATCCACACCGGGCACTATGCGGATCTGATTGATGAGCAGGCGCTACAGGCTGAGCTGGAAAAAATCAGCGATGCAGTTGTATATGCCGATCTTTGCGGCCTGCAAGTGAATGCCGGCCATGGCTTGCACTATCATAATGTAGAGCCAATCGCCGCAATCAGTCAAATCGTTGAGTTGAATATAGGCCATGCCATTGTTGCTCGCGCACTCTTTACGGGATTGCAGGAAGCGGTGCGTGAGATGAAGCAGATGATGCGAGAAGCTCGCCAGTGATCATCGGTATCGGTACCGATATCGTACGTGTCTCACGTATGGCCAGGAACCTTGAGCGTTATGGTGATAAGTTCGCAATACGAATTCTAACCTCGAGTGAATTTATCGAGTTTTCGCAGCATAAGCGTCCGGCCAGTTTTCTCGCTAAACGTTTTGCGGCCAAAGAGGCGACTGTCAAAGCAATGGGGTGCGGTTTCCGAGATGGTTTGATGTTGACCCATATCGGTATCGGGCATGATGAATTGGGTAAGCCGTTACTAGAATATGATGATAAGGCAATAGAAGTCTGCAAAAAACTAAAGGTTAGTCATAGTCATATTTCAATCTCTGATGAAGATGAATATGCAGTTGCTTTTGTTACATTACTCTCCTGAAATAACAACTCTATTATATAAGTACTGAGTCAGCAAATTTGTGGCGACAAGTCATAACAGTCTGTATTGCATCAATCTCCCCAAGTTCTACTCTCTTTTGTGACTAATATCTCAAATATTTTATGTTCGATATTTGGAATTGTATAGCTGTTCACAAAATAGATGTTTTATTTGCGGTTTAATAGTTCATTCATTAATAGCGTTATTATTCGGTGGAGGCAGTAGATGCGTGATCGCCTGAAAGTAGTGATGTTGATCTTTGTAATGGGCTTTTCTGCTGCTGTATCAGCTTCAGGAGCTGCACCCGATTTTGAGCTTGATGGACTTAAAGGTAAGGTCAAGTTATCCGAGTACAAAGGAAAAGTAGTCTATCTCGACTTCTGGGCATCATGGTGTGGCCCATGTCGAAAATCATTTCCCTGGATGAATGATTTGCAGGCGCGTTTTAAGAGTGAGGGGTTACGGGTTGTTGCGGTGAACCTGGACTCAAAGAGAGCTGATGCTGATGATTTTATTACTCAGATGGAGCCGCGCTTTGATATTGCGTTTGACCCACCAGGCAATGTTGCGGGACGCTATGACCTGCAAGGGATGCCAAGTGCTTTTTTGATTGATCGCAATGGACAGCTGCATAGTGTGCATTTAGGTTTTCGGGGCAAGGATACCGTCTCGTTAGAGCATGAAATAGAGACATTACTCAATAATGATAAAATTAAAAATTAATATTAAGACGTTACTGCATTATAGCTTGTTGTTTTCTTCTCTTTTGCTGAGTGGCTGCTCCACCTTGAAAACGGGAGGGATGTTTGCAAAAGAGACAGTCGAACCGTGGCATAAAGAATTATTGGCTGAAGAGAGAATGCAGCTAAACCCATACCCACTGGAAAATAGTGCCGATCAAAAAATTTATTTCAGTCGTGAAAGCGCAAATGGCGGGCAAGGGATTGGTGGCGGAGGTTGTGGGTGCAATTAAAAGATAAGAAGTTGAAATCATATCCCTCAAAACCATCGGTCCGAAGCGCGCTAATTATGGCGACCTGTACTGTATTATCTGGCTCGTTGTCACCTGCATGCGCAGAAGAGGAGGATGACAGCGCACTATCCAGGATAGACCTGTCAACGCTCTATTATTCAGAAGAAGAGCGTGTCTCTGTCAATACAACTCATGTCGCAGTAGAAAATGATCTTGGCGATGATGAATTTGTGCGTGCCAATTTTATCTATGACACCATTACCGGGGCCTCGCCCAATGGGCGAATTGTCCCGGCGGATCAGGGCGGTGGTGGGAGTATTCCTTTTACCTCGGCCTCTGGTTTTACACTAAATGTGAACGACGTCGGCAGTGCAGGACAAAAATGGCTTACTGAGTTTACCGATAAGAGAGCTGCGATAGATGTAAGCTGGGAAAAACCAGTTACACGAACGCTAAAGCGTATCTTTGAGGGCAACTTTTCATCCGAAAATGACTTTACCGCATATGGTGC
>CALZMY010000135.1 GCA_945788675.1 uncultured Gammaproteobacteria bacterium
CTGCTTAAATCGGGGGTTCATGCCACTTTGGCGGGAGTGCTGACGGCTTTGATGATCCCGGCGCGCCCTAAATATGACCCGGTATTGTTTAGCCAGCGCGTTAAGGAGCTGATTGCTCGCTTCGATAAGAGTTATCGTCCCGGCGAGAGCATCATGAAAAACGATGAGCAGAAGGCGATTGTGCAGACACTAGAGGACGGGGTACATGCGGTTGAAACACCATTGCAACGACTGGAGCACAGCATGCACATGCCAGTGGCCTTCCTGATTATCCCACTGTTTGCTTTTATTAATGCTGGTATACCCATCGAGTTTTCATCGATCGGTGAGACCTTGAGCCATCCAGTGGCACTGGGCGTGGTTGCCGGTTTGATTGCAGGTAAGTTCATTGGTGTTGCGGGCGTTAGCTGGGTGGCACTGAAGATGGGACTCTGTCGCTTGCCGGAAGGGGTTACTTTTGCGCAGATTGCAGGTGTTGCGCTTTTGAGTGGCATCGGTTTTACGATGTCTATCTTTGTCGCTGAACTGGGGTTTGCTGCGCAGCCAGAGCACCTGCTGATGGCCAAAACGGGTGTTCTGGTGGGATCGCTGATTGCTGGAATAGCAGGGTACATGTGGCTTCTGAGCTGTACGAAGCCGGCTGAAATATCAAAAAATTAGTCAATATAATCTCCTGATGCGGATTTCTGCTGATTTTTCCTCTATTTCGATTAATCAATAGTGGCGTGATGCCGAATACAGTAAGTATGAGGGGATTCCCTGGTTGGCCGTTGGAGCCATTGATCTGATAGTGAGGTGTCCCGTAATTAATATTGGAGCGGGTCCGCAATCAATCATGCAGACGGTACTGGTGATCAATTCGAAAGGTGGCTGTGGGAAAACGACCATCGCGTCAAATCTTGCGAGCCTCTTTGCTGCTTCGCACTTAAAGACTGTATTGATGGATTATGATCCGCAAGGGTCTAGTCTGCATTGGAATAATGTGCGTGAACAGAGCGATTGCCAGCCAATCCACTTGATTGATGCAGGTCATGCAAAGGTCGGTGTAACGCGTACCTTTCAGCTCAGTATCCCATATGGGATAGAGCGGGTTGTTATCGATGCCCCAGCGGGAATGTGTAAAAAGATGTTGAGTGAAATGGTAGTTAAGGCGGATGTGATTGTGGTGCCGGTCGCGCCTTCACCCATCGATATCCATGCCTCATCTGAATTTATTTATGAGTTGAAGCTAATCATCAATGCATGTCATCGGGATAATATTGCGATGGGTATCGTGGCTAATCGGGTTCGTCATGGTAAGGCGCTTTACCAGCCGCTGCAGCATTTTCTCGATGAACTCAGGATTCCGTTTGTCACGACCTTTAGCGATAGTGATCACTATGTTCGAGCCGTGGAGCTTGGCATGGGGATACATGAAATGAGCCCTCAGACTGTCAGGCTTGAATTGTCACAGTGGTTGCCGCTGGTCAAGTGGTTAGCTATCCGCAGGGCAGTCACCGCTCAGACATCTGTTGTGCCATTGTCATCGGATGTGGCTACTTCCCATTGTGTTAGTGGTTGATTGCTGTAAAGTTAGGTTTGAATTAAGCTATATAATTCAAAAGATTAACAAAATGAGACGAACTCGAGGCAGAGTCTGTTAATGAAAGACGTGAAAGATTCATTGTCCCAGAATAGCGATGTAACTGAAGTGTTGCCAGGCGCGCTTACGCGCTCTCTTGTCAAGCAGTGCCGAAAACATTCTGAGGATTATGTTCGTACCTTGTTTGAGCCACTGGCCAGGCAACTGGACGATGATCTTTTCAAGCTTGCAGACAAGACTCAGGAGAGAGAGAAGGCACAACGCTACACTGATTCGATGACTAAACTTCGTAGCGAGCGTGAACATCTGGCTGAACAATTTGGCCTGATTTATTCGCAATTACTCAGTCAGGCGTTGAATCCGGATGGTCCTGATGGTGATTTTGGTGACGGTTTAGAGGGGGGGCTTTCACTGCTTGATGAGGCACAACTCGAAGAGTCGCTGGTCGTCGAGCAGATTACCGCTAAAATATTTGAGCAATACAGTGATGAACTCTACGCCCTGGAACAACGTTTGGGATTGATGCTTCCCAGGCTGACAATGGATGAAGGTAAGATTCCGTTTGGTTCAACTTCTATCTGTAAGGCTTTTGAAGCGTTGTTGCAACCACTGGAATTTGATATCAAGGTCAAACTCGCAATATATCGATCCCTCGAAAGGACGCTACTTGAATCGATCGGTACGCTTTTTGATGAACTGAATGAACTTTTGCGTCAGGCAGGTGTAATGCCTGAGATCAAAAGAAAGGCGAAGAAGAGTGAATCGTCGGAGCCTGTGCGAAAAAAAGTTGCCGCACCAGCATCACATCAAGGTCAAGGAGAAGGCCGTAATCAGAATCAGACCCAGACCCAGAACGAGGGTGGATATGGCAGCGGCGATGGATTAGGCGCTGGGCATGGTTTTCAGGGCATTCAGCAATTGGCGGGTCTGTTTGCAGAGGGCATGTCTGGCGACCCAGCAAAACAGGAGGCGCTGGTTGCGACGCCGGTAACGCCGCAGTTAGTTGAGGCGCTTTCTGGTCTGCAGCTTTCCAGTGAGTTACTTGATGCGGGCGCTGACATTTCGGCTGAAGAATTCAAGGCGCGTATCAAGGCACAGCTGAGTGAGCGTGAGGGTGCCCCTGCTGGTGGAATTAGTCAGCTCGATGATGAAACCATTGATGTTATCAGTATGATCTTTGATGATCTGATGGATGATGAAAACCTGCCTGACTTTATCCAGGCCCTGCTTGGACGTCTGCAGATTCCTGTATTAAAAGTAGCGATTATCGACCGAGTCTTTTTTTCTGAGAAAGAGCATCCAGCAAGACAGTTGCTGAATGAATTGACGATCGCGGGACAGATCGCCACCAGTGTCGATGATGGTAGCGCAAAGAGTGCGGGCATTATCTATCAAAAGATTGAATCATTGGTGGTGCGCCTGATGCGTGAGTTTAAGGGCGATCTCGCTATTTTTGAGACCTGCCTTATGGATCTACGCACGTTTATGGCGGAGCGGGAGGCCAGTTTTCAGCAGGCACAGCAGGAGATTGGAGCTCTTGCACAAAAAAACAGCTTTGAGGCGAAGGCCAAAAAAAATGTTGCTGAAGAGATCGCGGGGCGGCTGTTGAATCGTAATGTGCCCGAGGATGTTAAGGAATTCCTGATGGACAGTTGGCGACAGGTGTTATCGACCATCATGCTCAATGAAGGTGAAGAGAGCGTGGCGCTACAGCAGGCGGAGCAGGTGATTGAAGACCTGATCTGGAGCGTTGAACCCCTAAAGAGTCCGGAGGCAAAGAAGAAACTATTGTTGGTAGTGCCGTTGATTCTTGATGCCCTGAAAGAAGGGCTGGAGATGATCGGTTATACTGAGGCGCAGGTTCAAGATGTTAATCAGATGCTGGAGCGTTATCATATCGCCAATATCAAGGGCGGCAAGCAGGTTGAGCCGGTGTCGCCAGTTCTGACTGAAAGTAAGCCTGAGGCTGTCGATGAAATTGATCAATTGTTGATGGATCTGGAGGACGAACTTGACCTTCCGGCGGCTAAACGTATTGGAAATGAAGCGCTTTCTCCTTCGTCATCAGCGAACAGTGGTGCTGGTGAGTTTGAACAGATGATGAAGGCGATGGGATTTGATGAAGGGTTAAGTAATGATGATGCTCCGCACATCGATGACCGATATACTGTGCTGGTGGGTGCAATGGAAGAAGGGGTATGGGTTGAGTTACTTGACGAGCAGGGTGAATCGAGGCGTACCAAGCTAGCATGGAAGGGGGATGAGTTTACTAAGTACGCCTTTGTAAACTGGCGTTACAAGGTGGTCGCTGAAAAATCCTATTATGGGCTGGCCGATGAGTTTAGGCAGGGGAATGCTGCTATTATTGAAGATTTACCGCTGTTTGATCGGGCATTTGATAGTGTCTTTACTAAAATCATGAAGCTGGCAGGCTAGTAAAATACTTTACGTTTGAGGAATAATAATGAAACAAGGTTTGGGACGGCTGCTGGCCGTTATTCTTTTGCTCTCCATGTTCGGGTGTACGGAAGAAACTAACAAGGATACATCATGGGTGCTGGGAAAATGGGAGTTGGCGCACAATCCAACAAATGACGATGAAGATGTGTTGATCTTTGATTCGGATGACAGCGTGACAGTGCTTGCCGAAAAGGGTGGGAAAATCCAGGGGGGCTATTTTTTTACCGGCAATACCTTGAAGATCTCACTGCCGACTGAGCGTAAGACCATTGAAGTTGAATTTGAAGTATCATCTGATCACAGTAAACTGATATATGAATCAGGTGCCTATTATATGAAAAAGTAGCGTTGTCGGTGCGCCAGTATATGGTGCAGACAAGGTTGATATGTCAGGTTGAATCAACAGCCTGATTTTTAATTCGGAGGAAGTATGGCTGAAACAGTGGACGAGATCACGATTGATTACTCGGAAGATGGGGTGGAACTGGTCAAGCAGCTTGATAAAGAGGTGCTTACCAAGGGTGCGTGGTCGACAATTATATTCAAATATCAGGATTGGGATAAGCGCAAAGAGGAGTACAGTCCTATCCGCTTTACGATCCGACGCTATCAAAAACGTAATGGCGAATATATGCAGAAGTCCAAGTTCAATATCTCGAGCAAAGAGCAGGCAGGAAAGATTATTGAAGCCTTACAGAAGTGGACAGCGGATAAAGATTGATAGATTTCAACGTATTCTTAGAAAATTTTGAAAATCAGACTCAGATGACTACAGAAATTACGATGTTTACCGACATTATTTAAAATAGTGTCTTGAAATACATGGAGTTTGCATCGCAGGTGGACAATGGGCCGACCTTCTAAAAATAAATCACTGGGTGAACTATGGGACAGTTCCTACCTTGCGGGCGGGAATGCGGCTTATCTGGAGCAGCTCTACGAAAATTATCTCGAAGACCCAAATTCAGTAGACGAGACATGGCGCGAGCGTTTTGAAACCCTTCCACGTGTCAATGGTACTGATAAAGATATCTCGCATGCGGAAATCCAGGCGTCATTTCGCCAGCTGGCAAGGCAGAAGCAGATTCGATTCAGCAGTGCGCAGTTGACATCCCCTGTCGGCTCCGCTCAAGGAGAAAAACAGGCACGGATTCTACAGTTCATCGATTCATACCGCTTTTTGGGTCATCTGCAGGCGACACTCGATCCCCTTGGAATGACTGAAATGGCAGAAGTGGTTGAGCTGAGACTCGCCCATTATGGGCTTGCAGAGCAGGATATGGAGGTTGTTTTCCAGACGGGAACGCTCATCATTGACGGTGCAAATAGTGCACCACTGAAAAAAATCATTGAACAACTGAAACGTCTTTACTGCGGTACTGCTGGTATCGAGTATATGCATATTTCAGAGGCGGCTGAACGTAACTGGATTATGCAGCGTGTCGAGGCAGGATACGGTTCGGGTACCTTTTCTGCCGAAGTTAAAAAACAGTTACTGGATCGCATCACGGCAGCAGAAGGACTTGAGCGCTATCTTCATACTAAATATACCGGTCAAAAAAGATTCTCACTGGAAGGCGCTGAGTCTCTGATCCCATTGCTGGATAAGATTGTGAAGCGTGGTGGTAGCCACGGTGTTAAAGAAATTATCGTGGGTATGGCGCATCGTGGTCGACTGAATGTGCTGATCAATATTATGGGTAAAAAGCCCTCTGATCTCTTTCTTGAGTTTGAAGGCAAGGCAAAAAAGAACGGTGAAGGAACCGGTGATGTTAAATATCATCTCGGTTATTCGTCTAATATTAACACCCCAGGTGGGCCTGTTCACGTGGCGCTTGCTTTTAATCCATCGCATCTGGAGATTGTGGGGCCGGTCGTCGAAGGGTCTGTACGTGCCAGGCAGGAGGGGCGCAATGATAATGCGGGCGATCAGGTTGTACCAATAGTCATTCACGGTGATGCGGCATTTGCGGGCCAGGGGGTGGTGATGGAGACACTTAACATGTCCCAGTCACGTGGATATGCCACTAAAGGCACTATTCATATTGTCATCAATAACCAGGTTGGTTTTACCACTAGTAATCAGAAGGATGCCCGTTCAACCCTCTACTGCACTGATGTTGCGAAGATGGTCAATGCGCCAATATTTCATGTTAACGGAGATGATCCGGAAGCTGTATTATTTGTGACTCAGATTGCACTCGATTACCGCATGACTTTTCATAAAGATGTTGTCATCGATCTGGTCTGTTACCGTCGTCATGGCCACAGTGAGGCCGATGAGCCATCTGCTACCCAGCCCATCATGTATCAGCAGATTAAGTCAATGAAAACGACCAGGGCATTGTACGCTGATGCACTTGTCAGTGGAGGGGTGATTGATGAAGGTGAAGCGACCGAGTTGATGAATAGATTCCGTGCCACGCTTGATGCTGGTAAGGGTGTGGTGCCTGAGTTTATCCGTGAGGAAGAGATCGAAAACCCTTATACCTTTAACTGGCAACCTTATCTGAATGGTGACATTACGTTACCGGTGGATACGCGTGTTGCACTGACTAAGCTACGTCAATACGCGGAACAGATGCACCAGTTACCTGAGGGCTTTGTCCTTCATTCTAATGTGGATAAGATCTTTAATAGTCGACATAAGATGGCCGCTGGTGCGCTACCTGTCGACTGGGGTTTTGCCGAAAATATGGCCTACGCGACCCTGATGAAAGATGGTTTTAGCATTAGACTTTCCGGTCAGGATTGTGGTCGTGGCACATTTTTTCATCGTCATGCGGTGCTCTATAATCAGCAGGATGGTAATACCCATGTGCCATTACGTTATCTGACTGAAGGTGACGACTCAAACCCCGTCAATTTTCTGGTGATCAATTCGCTTTTATCGGAAGAGGCGGTGCTCGCATTTGAATATGGTTATGCTACCACTGACCCCAATACTTTGACTATCTGGGAGGCACAGTTTGGTGATTTCGCCAACAATGCACAAGTGGTGATCGACCAGTTTATCAGTGCTGGTGAACAGAAGTGGGGTCGCCTTAGTGGTCTTGTGATGTTGTTACCTCATGGTTATGAGGGGCAGGGGCCGGAGCACTCATCTGCACGTCTTGAACGTTACATGCAACTCTGCGCGCAGCACAATATGCAGGTCTGTGTGCCGACAACGCCAGCACAGATGTTTCATCTGTTGCGTCGTCAGATGTTAATGAAATGTCGCAAGCCATTGATTGTGATGACACCAAAAAGTTTGTTGCGCCACCGTCGCGCAGTCAACTCGCTTGAAGACCTCTGTGATGGGAGTTTTCAGACCGTCATCCCTGAAACAGAGGCGCTGGATGATGCGAAGGTGAAGCGCGTTGTTATATGCAGTGGCAAGGTTTATTACGATCTTTTTGATAAACGTCAGCAAGATGAGCGAAATGATGTGGCTGTTGTTCGTATCGAACAGTTGTATCCTTTTCCTAAAAATGCGCTTAAAAAAGAGCTCGATCGCTATCAAAATGCATCGAAATATATATGGTGCCAGGAAGAACCGATGAATCAGGGGGCCTGGTTTGCGAGCCAGCATCACATGCAAACATTGCTTGGCGATGGCTTTCATCTTGAATATGCCGGACGACCCTTTTCGGCAGCACCGGCTGTGGGTTATATTCCACTTCATATCGAACAGTTGCAGGATCTACTGGAGGATGCGCTAGGTGGCACCCCGGCCGCATCACAATGAAAGATGCTGGATAAATTTAAAAAGGATGACCGATGGCAATCGATGTAAAAGTACCCAGCTTCCCTGAATCTGTGGCCGATGGCTCGGTCATCGCATGGCATAAAAAAGCAGGTGAACAGGTTAAGCGTGATGAAGTCCTGGCGGAGATCGAAACTGACAAGGTCGTTTTTGAAGTTCCGGCCCCTGAAGATGGTGTGCTGAGTGAGATCATTGAAAACGAAGGGGCGACGGTGTTATCCCAGCAACTGCTAGGCCGAATTGAAGCGGGGAGCGTGGCGACTACGACGACATCCACTCCAGCAGAAGCCGTTCAGCCTGCGCCAGCCAGTGAAGAAAAAAGTGTGACGACTGAGGCGGTTGTTATTGCCCCGGCTGCGCGTAAGTTGATGGCTGAAAATAACATTGATGCTGCTCAGGTGACAGGAAGTGGCAAGGGTGGGCGCATCCTTAAAGAGGATGTGCTTGCCGTGATAAATAGTGCGCCAGCTGTTAAGACCGCAGAAGGGGTACCGTCAGTACCGGTAGCGACCAGCGTCGCTGCGGTTGCTGATAACGTCGATGGTCGCCCTGAAAAACGGGTGCCGATGAGTCGACTGCGAGCGCGTGTCGCTGAGCGACTACTTGAAGCGCAACATAATGCGGCAATGCTGACGACTTTCAATGAAGTGAATATGAAACCGGTGATGGAGCTGCGTGCCCGACACCGTGATCGTTTTGAAAAAGCGCATGATGTACGACTTGGATTTATGTCCTTTTTTGTCAAGGCGACTGTTGAGGCATTGAAGCAGATTCCCGGGGTGAATGCTTCGATTGAAGGCAATGATGTAATCTATCACGGTTTTTATGATATAGGCATTGCAGTCAGTTCACCTCGTGGGTTAGTGGTGCCTATTTTGCGAGATGTCGATCAAATGAGTATGGCTGAGATTGAAGCGAAGATTTCAGAATATGCGGCAAAAGCGAAAAACAAGTCACTCTCAATCGAAGAAATCTCTGGCGGTACTTTTACGATTACCAATGGTGGGGTGTTTGGTTCGATGCTTTCAACGCCGATTATTAACCCACCGCAGAGCGGTATCCTGGGTATGCACAAGATTCAGGAGCGCGCAATGGTGGAGAATGGTGAGGTTGTCGTGCTACCGATGATGTACCTTGCACATTCATACGACCATCGTTTGATTGATGGTAAAGAGGCCGTGCAGTTTCTAGTTAAAATCAAGGAAATGCTTGAAGACCCAGCGCGTATTTTGCTGGAAGTGTAAGCGCGCTAAATAACAGCTTAAACCAGGAAGGAGGCTGCGAAAAAATGTCCAAGCAAGATGATGCCATGCAATATGATGTTGTTGTGATTGGTGCTGGCCCGGCTGGCTATGTGGCCGCTATTCGCTGTGCGCAATTAGGGCTCAAGACCGCCTGTGTCGACAAGTGGATCGGGGCGGGTGACAAACCGGCACTCGGCGGAACCTGCCTGAATGTTGGTTGCATCCCCTCAAAGGCGCTATTGGAGTCATCTGCCCGCTATGAAGAGGTTCAGCACTCCTTTAGTGATCACGGCATCACTGCCTCCGGGGTCGAACTCGATCTGGCCAGGATGATGGCGCGCAAAGATAAAGTGGTGGGTGACCTGACCCAGGGGATCGTTGGGCTCTTTAAGGCGAACGGGGTCGACTGGCATCAGGGCAGTGGTAAGCTGCTAACCAAACAGCAGGTGCTGGTAACCGCGCATGATGGTACGAGCGAGACACGACTCAGTGCAACCGACGTTATTCTCGC
>CALZMY010000136.1 GCA_945788675.1 uncultured Gammaproteobacteria bacterium
GACCAAGTTCCCTGTCTCCCTGGCGAGTATTTGAAGCTAAGGGGCAGAAGTGTAATTTCCTGCTACGTCTAAATTCACGCAGTCAGGAGAACACTCTTGGTAACTCAGGAGTAAAGCACGTTTTAGAGGGGAAGGTGCTCGTACTGGCAATCGGCTTTGATCAATTGCAGGTACGATAATAAAGATCGACATTGGGAGGGTGGAGATGAAAAATAAACTGACGCTGGGCAATACCTTTTTTGTCCTTATAATCGCGGCATTCACAACTGGCATGGGTAACGGAAGCGTATTTGGCGCGGCTGTAATGTGCGCTGTGGGACGTGGTCCATATGAAAGCTGGGGTGGCTGGGGTGCTGAAGCATATAACCCAGCAACGTTTTCTGGCTTTGTAGATTGTATGATGCTTTTGTTTGGTCTGGCATTTGCGATTATTACCGGAATGGCAATGTCAAAACATGGTGCACTTGAAGCGCGTGGCCAATCAAGCAGTGCATGGTAGCTTCTAGTTTTAAAGACTTTGATTCGTAAAGATTAAGCAGAGGGGGTGAAGTATGTTGGCAACAATCGCAGGCACATTTGGGATAGTCCTGGCATTTTCGAGTATGTGGTTTTCGTGGTATGTCCTGAACAAAACAACAGAATAAAATAAAGCATTGAATAAATCGAGTATGGCCTAAAACACTATACCGTTTACATTGCGATTTATGGAGGAGAGGGTAAATGCTTATTAAATATTTATTTGCAAAAAACGAAGATATCCCGGCAGGTTCGTCGTCGGTATTCTTTGGTTTTTCTGCGATTTTTTGGTTTGTAGTAGGAACGGGGCTAGGTTCCTTTAATGCCGCTAAGTTGGCATTTCCAGACTGGGTAACTGGTACGGAAATGTTTGCTTTCGGTCATATGCGTCAGGTGCACGTGCTTGCAGTTATTCTAGGCTGGATTTCTATGGCTTTTGCAATGACCATGATGTACATGACGCCAGCACTGGGTAATACCAAGCTGTGGTCAGAGAAACTTGGTCTGTGGAATGCCTTTTTATGGAACGTTGGTCTGAGTCTTGGTCTGTTCCTTTTGTGGATGGGGATTACCTCAGGTCGTGAGTACTCAGACATTATCTGGCCGATTGATATTGTTGTTATGCTGGGTGTGCTCCTGCCGCTTGGTATCAATGTATGGATGACCATTGCACATCGTAGAACTCAGGGTATTTATATTACTAACTGGTTCTTCGGCGCATGTACGTTCTTTATCTTGGTAGTATTTGCAGTAGGACAGTCTCCAGAGCTCTTTAATCTGACAGGCTTGACTGAGGCGTACATGACCTTCTGGTTTGCGCACAACGTTCTAGGTTTGTGGATAACACCAGTTGCAGCTGCGATTGCGTACTACACAATTCCGAAGTTGACGGGTAACCCACTCTATTCGCATAGAATTGGTCATCTGCATTTCTGGTCGATCGTTGCGTTTTATTCGACACCTGCATCACATCATCTGATGTCGGCACCTCTACCTGAATGGTTGAAATCATTTGCATCTGTTGAAGGTGTATTGATTCTGATCCCAGCAGTTGCTTTTGTAGCTAACATTCTGTTGACCATGAAAGGTAAGTGGAGTCTGTTTGTTGAAAATATTGAGACTAAATTTTCAGTAACAGGTGTACTGCTTGCGATTCCATTGAATATGCAAGGTGGTTTCCAGCAGACTCGTGCAATTAACTGGTACATCCATGGTACTGGCTGGATTGTAGCCCATGCACATTTGGCTCTGCTTGGTATGTCAACATTCCTGGAAATTGCAGCTGTATACTTTGGTCTGCAGCAGATCCTGAGAAGAAAACTGTACTCTCTGGCGCTGGCTAACTTCCATTACTGGTTTGTACTGATCGGATTCTGTATCTACTGGATCTCTATGACCATCGCTGGTCTGATTCAGGGTGCAGGTAAGATCTATGAAGTTCCATACATTGATGTTGTGGTTGCTGAACATCCATACATGATCGCTCGCTGGGTGGGTGGTACGATGGTATTCACAGGTAACCTGGTATGGCTTTACAACATGTATATGACAGCTCGTGAAGGAACAGTGGTTCCTGCAGGTCGTTATGCCCACGAAATGGCTTACGAACGCTAGAAATTAGCTCGAGTAAATCATCATACATCCCCTCTCTTAGCTATTTGTAAGAGAGGGGGATAAAAAAGATTAATGGGAGGGTTAAAACGTGTCATTTCAACAACACAAATTAGGAGCAGCGGCTGTCGGGGGTATGCTTGGTCTCTCGATGACTATTACGCTAATGTTTCCAAGCTTTGATTTTCGCTCAGCGGAGTCAACTTGGGTAGGTTTAGATAAAAGTATCTCGAACGGCCGTGTGATTGGCTTCAGTTATGAAGATCCAACCGTGGTTGGCGCGAATAAGCCTATCACCGTTATATTGGACAAAGATCCAAAGACTGGTGAGAAAATTGATCCGCCAATGCGGGCTTATGTCTATGAGCCAGGTGTTCCATTCGCTGCAGCGATTCGCCATCCAGCTAATACAGGCCCGACTGTAAGTCAGTTGAGCCTGAATGTTGGTAAAATGGCTGAGGCAAGTGAGGCGCAGGGTGCTGTGTTTGGCATCGGACGTGGCGAAGTCAATGGTAAAGATTGGGATTATATCCAGAATTTGACAGCGCTTAAGGGATGGACACCTACAGATACGCTACGTGCGGCTTCTGAAGAAAATACCCGATACGTAGGTAAAGGTAAAACTGTATATATCACCGAAGGTTGCTGGTGGTGTCATACACTATTACCTGAGCAAACTCAGGATTGGCAGGTCTTTGGTGCGCCTCCAATGCTAGGTGATTTTAATGGTGAGATGCCTACCGCTTTTGGTTCAGATCGTAAAGCCCCGGATATTCTTCATGTGGCTTCACGTAATTCATCAAGAGAATGGATGAATATGCATTTCTTCAATCCACGTCTTGTTCAGCCAAACTCAATCATGCCGCGTTTCGATTACCTTTGGGGTGAAACAGATGTACATGGTAATAAGATCGATTTTGATAAGTGGCGTGCAGAGTATAAAGAATACCGCGACGGGGTTCGGGTCTATCCACCTGAAATTCCAGAATACGCAGGTAATTCAGAAGCACGCGCACTCGTCGATTGGATCTTAACGAGTCTCAAGTAATATTTGGGGGAGAAATATATATGGCTATTAAATTTGACCAACCGTTCTACTCTCTCTCTGATGAGACTGAGCAGAATAGAATAATTGAACTTTGGGAGGCCGAGAAACATGGTGGTCTGTGGGAAGGTAACAATCGATTACCATTTCCCATGGTGATTCTGTGTGGCCTGATCATCGTGACTGCATTTTTGGTCACTATGCCTATCTGGGGACAGCGTCCTAATGCGCATGATTTTGTTGAGCATGTTGCATTGATGGATACTCCAGAAATACAGGCAATTGCTGATCCAGAAGCTAAAATGGCGAAGATCCATGAGATCGCATACCAGAGAGCTGATGGTCGTGTGAAGGCATCTCTAGAGCGTCATCCTATTACCTGGGATGATCTTTTAAATCTAGCTCCGCACATCAAAGAAGCTCAGGCAGCGGGTCAGTATCCTCTGGATTACCTCACGGTACTGGGTGATAGGCTTGTTCTGGCTAACTTTGAAGGCAACTGGAACCCAGATGGTTCACGTGAGAGAAAACAACCCTGGTGGGATTCTGGTTATCTTATCGACGTTTTCTATGTGGCTTATTTTATAATTTTCACTGTTTTTGTCTGCAAGCGTCTACCCCATTTCAGTCGCAAGCCTGATATGTCAAACGCCAAGTAATCGAAAGGAGAATCAGTAATGTTAGATATAGATCATGGGCCTACAGTGTTTGCAAGCATCATCTTTTTTGTCTTCATTTTGCCAGCACTGTATGGTGTGCTGTTTGTTGACAGCTACTGGAAGGAGCATCGTGATAATGCCGCTGAAGGTGCGGATGACGTTTTCAACTAAAACACTATGCTTGTTGAAAAAAACCGCCCTTTAGGGCGGTTTTTTTTTGAGCGACAGTCAATGGGCATTAAGCTATAATCTGAGTTCCTTAGTTTGCTACTGTTTATAAGCCATAGTATGTGCAGTTTTATTTAATTGGTTATTGCGTGTGTATATGATGTTTCTGGATTTGATTAGTAATAGTTCGTTTCTGATGAAGCTTTGGTCCTATTTTGATGGATTAATGTATGCTGTTGAGGAAACTAGGGATAGTAGAGTACTTGGTATTGACATGAGTATCGAAGGGCTACGATCCCAGGCATACAGTGTTGGTATCTTTGTCTTTTTAGTAATTTCGCTGATATTTTTTGCGATTATTATCTATTTTTATCTGCCCAGAGGACGGGAGAATAAAAATAAGCTAAAGACAGGTGAAAAGTTTATGTTTGGCGCCATAATATCAGGCTTATTTATAGCGATAGGGATTGGCTGGTTACAGCTTATTGAAGGGTTCTTACTGTAGAGGTGGAATGTGAAAGAATATATACAATCATTACCAGATGGGTGGACGATTTATTTGTGGATGGTCGCGGCTGCAGCCATTCTAATTGGTGCTGCCTTCCTGCTGCGTTGGGGATTTAAAAACAACCAGTTTGATGAAGATATCAAGTATGTGGTTTTTGATGACGATGACGCAGATAAGATGTCAGAAGAAGAATTTAAGAAGAGTCAAGAGGTGCGGGCTGCGCAGGAAAAATTGCGCGAAGATGTTTTGAAAAAACGTGCAGAGATGAAGCAAAAACAACATAATGAAAAAAGGTGAGAAATTAATCTTAGCACTGATCGGGGTATTAGCTGTTGTATCTGTTGTCTATAAAGGATGGCAGGTGTCGAACGAAACTGAGGAAGACCCAGGTATTCCCTATTATTCAACGGCCTCTTCTGAACTCAGTGATAAAGCGGGGAAACTATTGAGAGAGCATTCATGTAAAGAATGCCACAAACTTTTCTTTCTTAATAACCTGACGCAGAATGTGCCGTCACCATCGCTTGATGGGATAGGTTCGTTGAGGAGTGAAGAGTGGTTATATAACTATTTTTCAGCAGAAAATCCGCAAGAGATCATTCCAACCAGGTTGAAACCCCGGTTTAAAATGCCTTCATTAGCGCATCTACCTGAAGATGATCGTCGAGTACTCGCGGCTTACATGGCCAGTTTGAAGGTTGAAGACTGGTACTTTGAAGAGACACGTAAGATGGCATATGAAAAGCGTACCGGTGAAGAGTATAAACCAGAGTAGGTGAAAACTATGTCGTTCACGTCGGTCTTTAGAATAACTCCCAAAGATGTATTGTGGGGAGTGTTTGCGGTACTTATTGGTGCAGCGGTTAACTATGCTGGTGATCGATTGATGGGCGTTAGTCTGGAAGTGTTCTATGGCGTTCAAACGTTTAACCCCATGTGGATAGTGACGCTCTTCTTTATCCCGTTTGTGGCAGGGATGGTGGTATCGCTAATCTATGGCCTTGGTGGGAAAATTCTTGCTTATTTTTCGCCGATTATTGTTAGGGGATATGAGTATTCTGTGATTTATGATGACCGCCTCAATCTTCCCGACGGTGTCACGCTCTTGCCGTTGGGTTACTGGATTCTGGTGGTGATCATTGCTGTTGAAGCGGCTGCCATTGGCGGTGTGATTGGCGAAATCGTTAACAAGAAAGTCTATGGGCGCTCTCCTAAATCGAAATTCCATAAGCGCTATCAAAAAAAACGGGATGAATCGTCAGAAAAAGTGTAATTGTTTTTTTTCTATGATGGCATAAGATATTTCCGACTATGAATACACTAAAAAATCAAACACCACTGAGTGAAGAGCAGCGCAGAATTCGTAAGCGCTATATAGGTGCAACGTTCGTAACCTGTATCGTCTTATCGCTTGTCGGTGGAACTATTCATGTGCTTGAACTAGGTTCGAACCGCATGCTCGATATGCGTGATAAGGCCGGGATTGACCTGGATTCTGAGCACGAACATATCCGCGCGGCTGGCGAGGAGCTTTTCCGCCAGGTCGATTTTGAGTTCGGTGATGAACAGCAGGCTAGTTATTCTGTTGCAGAGGCAGAGGCACTATTGACACCTGAGCAGTGGGCTGAGGTTGAAGAGATGGTAGTGATACCTGCAGGTGATTTTTTGATGGGCACCGACCGTAAGCAATCAAATGTGTATAATCGCCCACAAAAAACGGTTCATGCTGATGAGTATAAGATTGATAAATATCCTGTTACCAATGCACAGTACGCGCGTTTTGTCGCAGCGACTGGCTATCGGCCTCCACTGTACTGGAAAGGTGGCAAGATACCGAAAGGTGAAGAACTGCACCCTGTCACGATGGTTTCCTGGCAAAATGCATCAGCCTATGCGGCATGGGCAGGTAAGCGTCTGCCAACAGAGGCTGAATGGGAGAAGGCAGCGCGTGGGACAGACGGCAGGCGCTGGCCGTGGGGCGATACCATGGAGGTCGATCGTCTAAATACCTATTACAGTGTTGGTAGTACCACGCCTTATAATGCATACCCGAACGGTGCTAGTCCTTATGGCGTGATCGATATGGTGGGGAATGTCAGTGAATGGACTGCAGACGACTTTACCGCCTACAAGGGAAGTACTGCACCTGCTGATTTGTTTACAGTTAAAAAAGCCAGAGAGCCGAGGCAAGGTGCTAACAAGGCGATGAAAATGGCAGAGTTTGAAGAAACCGATGAGCGCTATAAAGTACTACGAGGCGGTTCCTGGAAGAGTGACCCCTTTTCAACATCAACATATCATCGCAACTATGCGTGGCCACACTTTGCATCCGATTTCTTTGGCTTTCGATGTGCTCAATCATCGTAAATATAGGTTCTATTATGAAACGCCTCTTTTCTAGTTTAATGCTTGCAGGTCTTACGACACTGCCAGCCAGCGGTTTCGCAGCTGACAGTTATCGTTGGCTACATGTCACGATCGAAACCCCATGGATTATCTTTCTTATTCTGTTACCGATGGTGTTGATTCCCGCAGTGTTGATGGCGATCCTCTACTGGAAGTTTGCCGGTAGTACTCCTGAGGTTGAAAAAAAAGATGAGTCTAGCAAGCAACCATCTGAATCGCTGACAAGCAAGAGTGAGCCAACCGACTTATGAGGCCAATATCACGTATTGCGACACTGTTTATTTTGCTTGCATCGGTGTTGCTGTCAAACTTCAGCACAACCGTAATCGCTGCTGACAGTGATCAGAGTGC
>CALZMY010000137.1 GCA_945788675.1 uncultured Gammaproteobacteria bacterium
GGAGCCTCTGATTAAGTCTGAGCGAATAAGATTGAGATTCAAAATGTTCAAATTCGAGGCGCGAATCGCACGTAATAGCGAGCTATTGCGAAGGTTCGCAACGAAGAAGTTGGATATTTTGGACTCAAGATTATCGTTCATGACTTAATCAGAGGCTCCTTAGATTGAAGCGGGTCATGAATAAGTCAGTGCGAGTTTTTGTGAGCGCGATGTGTGAGTGTCATTGTGAGTTATTCTAGTTACAGTATGTTTTAATGCGCAGGTAGTTAATGCATTAAGTTTTATGTGTGAATAATGTATCGATCTCTGCATTGAAATTTTCAACGATAAGTCACCTCGATCTATTTTATTTTGTGGTTAATTTCCGATGTTTTTGCTCAAGTTATGCAGTGAGCCAGTGTGAAAAAATAGAGGCGAGAATATGATTACGGGTGTATGATTATTATCAGATTATGATTATTTGTGTTTCGTATCGATATATTTGCTGGTGATTCATCCGATGACCGTTCAGGGAGGAAATGTGAAAATTATCAACTATTCGTCTGTCTTTTCTAATCTGATATTAACACTTGTATTGACACTGACCTGTAGTGCTGTATCAATCGGCTACGCAGCCGACCCTACTCGTCCCGGCGTCGCGCCGAAACCGCTCAGTGATGAGTTCATGCTGGGTGGTGAGCGTTTTTCAACGGCTAAAGGGATCGATGCGAAGCTTGTTCAGCGGCTTGAGCGCACTGCAAAAAGTCGCACTGCACTTTCCGGCGAGGCGCAGGGCAAGGCGCATATCATTGTGCAATTTCATAAGGCGATGAGCCGCAAGGCACGTGAGTCATTTGCCGAGCGCGGGGTACAGATCCTTAACAGGATCAATGCGAACACCTGGGTTGCGTCAACTGATGCAAAAGGAGTAGAAGCGTTGATCAAGGAGAAGGAGGTACGCTGGGCCGACCTCTATCCCATCACTGCAAAGATTTCACAGGATATCCAGGAAGATAAGCCGTCGCCGTGGCAGCAGCGTGAGGATGGCAGGATTGCCTATTCGGTACTGTTTCATAAGGATGTAACGGCTGCGGAGGCGCGCCGGCTTCAAGAGACGATGAGTGGGCTTAGCCTCGAGCATTTTGATGCGAAGGCGTTTTCTATAATACGGATGGTGACGGTGGTGATCCGTCCCGGTGATCTGAAGCGACTTGCCGAGGCCGATATTATCCGCTGGATCGAGGCTGAGGATGAGCCGCATGTACCGACTAATCAGGCCAACACCCAGCCACTGTCGAATGTGAACGACGTGCAGGTGGCACCCTATAACCTTTCCGGCACGGGGGTGACGGTGGGGGTGTGGGAGGCCAATGAACCCGGTACCAATGGAATTGTCCGTAATACCCACCAGGAGTTGACCGGCCGCACTACACTGGCGGCGGATCAGGTGTTGCCGGCGCCACCCGTCTATAGTTACCACGCCACACATGTGGCGGGGACGATTGCCTCCAGCGGCGCGAACACACCGGCGGCTGAAGGGATGGCACCCGCGGCGTCGCTGGTGAGCTGGGGTTCGGCCAACGATGCGGCAGAGATGACGAGCGCCGCGACCTCTGCCGGTGGCGTGGGCGACCCTGTGCCGATCGTGATCTCAAACCACTCGTATGGCTTTGATCGCGGCTGGTCTGCGAACGGTACGGGATTCAGCGCATCCGCTTTTACGCGGTTTGGGCAGTACCGTAATAATTCGGCCGCCTATGATACTGTCGTGCGTGCCGCAGATCTGACGGCTGTATTTGCCGCGGGCAATGAACGCAATGATCAGTGGGATGGTGCTACCGTTATCCCCGGCATCACCAACGTGCCGGGCGGTCCTGCCATTACGCGTGACTGCACCCAGGGCGGTTTTGCGGTCGATGCCGACTGCATCTCATCGACCGGTACGGCGAAGAATATTATCACCGTCGGCGCGATGAATGGCGCGGGTGCCATCGCAAATTTTTCCAGCTTTGGTCCGACCGATGACGGTCGTATCAAACCGGATATCATGGCGCATGGCGTTGCGGTGACATCGTTGAGAAATTCAAGTAATACGGCCACTGGTCCCAAGAGTGGTACTTCGATGGCGTCACCGGCGGTGGCGGGCATGGCGGCACTGCTGACAGAGCAGGCGACGACGCTGGGGTTGACGCTGAAGCCGGCCGCGATCAAGGCGCTGCTGCTGCAGAGTGCACAGGATGTTAATGGCGTCGGTCAAACGACCCTTGGACCGGACTTTGCCACCGGCTGGGGCATTGCCGATGTGCAGGCGGCGGCTGACCTGTTGCGCCTGCCGGCAGGGGCGGGACTGGCGCAGGAGACCATCACCAATACCGGTGCGGCGAACGCCTATACTCATTCATTTTATGTTCCGGCTGGCCAGCCGGAGCTGCATGTCACGCTGGCGTGGTCGGATCCTGCCGGTAACCCGGCGACACCAAGCGGCGTACAACTGGTCAACGATCTCGATCTGCGCCTGATTGCACCGGACGATACGGTCGTTACACCGTGGGCGCTGAACCCGGCGGCACCGGGGAATGCTGCGGTGCGTAATGGCGGCGACGACACCGTCAATAATGTTGAGCAGGTCTCGGTGCTCAATCCGGCCGAAGGAGTGTGGACCGCACGGGTGAGTGCCAAGGCAGGCAGTCTGGTCGCCGGGCCGCAGGACTTTGCACTGGCGGGGCCGTTGACGCCCGCGGCTGGCCCCATCGCCAGCACCAAGGCCGATGTGATGATGGTGCTGGACCGTTCCGGTTCGATGTCGCTCTCGTCATCGACGCCCGGCATTAACAAGCTGGAGGCGCTGCAAGGGGCGGCCAACGAATTTCTCGATTTTATGGAACTGGTCGGCGGTCATCAAGTCGGCCTGGTGCAGTTCGATACCAATGTGGCACCGTTTGTACCACCGTTTGATCTGCAACCACTGGACGGTGCTTCAGTGGGCAATGCCCACACCGCAGTGGATGGCATGACCAGCGGTAACTGGACCAACATCATTGATGGTGTTACCACGGCGCAGGCACAGCTCAGCGGGCCGGCTGCCGCTAACCCCGAGAAGGTGGTGTTCCTCTTTTCCGACGGCAAACATAACCGCCCCGTGGGATCGAATGTAGCCGATATTGATACCATCATGGCGGCCAACACCCGCTTCTATGCGATCGGTTACGGCACCGATGTCGATAGTACTGTCATGCCGGGTGTGGCGACGAATCATGATGGGCTCTATCTCGAAGAACAGACACTCTCCGCCGGGCAGCTGTCGAAACTCTTTCTGACGATTGCCGGCCTGACGGTAAACGAGGATGTGGTTATCGACCCTGATTATATGATTGCTCCCGGCAAAAGCGCGCAACAGCGCGTGGTGCTGACCAGGTCGGATCGATCGGTGACCTTTGCGACACACTGGAATGATGCACAGGGTGCAGAACATCTGCGTACCCAGCTTGTCGGGCCCGATAAGCAGTGCAACATCGCTACGCGCGACCATAGTGGTTATGCGACCCGTGCAGGCGAACGTTATCGCCTGATTCGCGTCGAGCTACCGTATCGTTGTGACAAGAGTGGCACGCTGATGCATGCAGGAGAGTGGTCGCTGCTCATCGCCAATCGCGGTGCGCAGCAGGAAAGTGCCAGTGTGATGGTGCTGGCGGATTCCTCACTCGATTTTGAAAGCAGCACGAAGATCGATGGCCACAACGTCTACCTCATGGCGCGCTTTCTCGTTGATGGCAAAGTGGTACGTGGCAAACAGAAAATTTTTGCTGCGATCAGTAAACCGATCGAATCAACGAATGATAGTGAAAAGCAGGATCGCGGGCGTAAGCATCGTTTCAAAACCGGTTTTGAGATTGTTAGGCCAAAGATCGGCACACTCAAACAGGGTATGACGTTGAAGACGCCGACACCAATGCTCGGTCTGGAACCCACCCAGATCATGAAACTGCCAAAGACACACAGCGGTGTTATTGATGCCAACATCAAGGGGCGTTTGCAGACAATCACTGCGCGGCAAAACCAGGTTGCTTTTGTTGATGACGGTACCAACGGTGATGCAAAGGCTGGTGATGGCACCTATACGGCAGCGTTGAGACTCAGTGACAAAGGGTTTTATCAGGTGCGCATTGTCGGTCAGCTGGGCACAGAGAACGGCACCGTGTCGCGTGAGGCGATGGCTGGGTTTCTGATGAAGTGACGACTGATAGTGGTCAGCGAGTTTCATGGCGTTTTTGAATGAGTGCCGTGTCGATTGAAAAGCTTGAATATATACCGCTATAGAAAGCAGGGGCCAGAGAGAAATGGCACTTACTTAAGCTAAGGAACCTCTGATTAAGTCATGGACAATAATCTTGAGTCCAAAATATTCAACTTCTTCGTTGCGAATCTTCGCAATAGCTCACTATTACGTGCGCTTCGCGCCTCGAATTTGAATATTTTAAATCTCA
>CALZMY010000138.1 GCA_945788675.1 uncultured Gammaproteobacteria bacterium
CACGCAGATGACGGTTTATGACAAACCGGTGCTCACCTCCCGCCAGCATGTGGAACAGTGGCAGGCACGCGGCCTGCAGGTGCCCGATGTCGAGCGGGCATGCCACTACCTTGAAGTTATCAGCTACTACCGTTTCAGCGCCTATTCCATTCCTTTCCAGCACGGCAACCCCCGGCATCAATTCAGAGAAAGCAGCGGCTTTGATGACCTGATTGATCTTTATATTTTTGACCGCGAATTACGACTGTTGATTTTAGATGCAGTCGAACGTATTGAAGTCGCACTGCGCGCGAGTATGACCAATGTGCTGGCGGAACACCACGGCAGTCACGCCTACCTCGACGCATCGATATTTGATACCCGCTATAAGCATGGTTGGTTACTCACGCAGATTGAAAGGAAGTGCGCCGACCACAAAGTAGAGCCGTTTATTGATCACTACCGCCGAAAGTACACCGAGCCGACACTGCCGCCAATCTGGATGGTATTAGAGATACTGACCTTTAAAGAGGTCTCGGTACTGTTTTCCCATTTGCGTTTAAAAGAAGATAAACAGGCGTTAAGCCAGTTTTGGGGAGTGCCAGATGTACTGCTGCGCTCCTGGTTTCGTGCATTATCTGATCTGCGTAATATGTGTGCACATCACTCTCGGGTGTGGAACCGTGAATTTGGCAGTCGCCCCAAACAACCAAAGAAACCCTTGCCACATTGGCCGGATATGTCCGCAGTGGAGGTAATGGGTGCACAGGGGGCGCAGTCTATTGAACCGAGTAATCGTCTGTACGGTTTGTTGGTGGTAACCGAGTTTTTATTGAAGCGAGTCAACCCATCGTCTGACTGGCATGGACGTCTATTCGCATTAATACAGAAACATAGCAAGGTCAGTAAGGCCCATATGGGGATGCCGGAGGCGTGGCATACAGATCCTTTCTGGCGTTTAACCACGAAGTAATCTGGACGAAGAATATGAGCAGTAAAGCCAACGAGTTTACTTTTCAGAACGATATGATTCGACAGTTAGTGGCGAATGGCTGGTTATTGGGCACGCCGGAAAACTACAATCGTGAGTTAGCGCTATATCCTGAAGACCTGCTCGGATTTGTCAAAGAGACTCAGGATACGCAGTGGCAGAAGTTTTGTGCCATCTATCCCAACAATGCGGAAGAGAAGTTTTTAGAGCGTTTGGCGGTGCAGCTAAATAAGGCTGACCCCAATGCGTCGAATAAGGAGATGCGTAAGTATGGCACCCTGGGGGTGTTGCGCCACGAACTGCAGCATCGCAATACCCGCTTTCGTTTGTGTCAGTTTAAACCCGAACATGACCTTAATCCCGATACCCTGACCCGCTATGAAAAGAACCGCCTGCGGGTGGTGCCGGAGCTGGTCTATAGCCCATGGGCAACCGATGAGTACGAAGCCGAGACAGGCAGCCGCGCTAAACGATGGCGCATTGATCTGGTGCTGTTTGTGAATGGCCTGCCGGTGGCGACACTGGAGTTGAAGTCGGAATTTAAACAGGCGGTACACAACGCCATTATGCAGTATAAAACCACCCGCCTGCCGATTGATCCCATCACCAAGAAACCAGAACCGCTGCTAACCTTTAAGCGCGGCGCGCTGGTGCATTTTGCGGTAAGTCAGTATGAGGTCTATATGGCCACGCGTTTGGAAGGCGACGAGACCTTTTTTCTCCCTTTTAACAAAGGCACCAGAGAGGGTGGGGCGGGTAATGATGTGCCGCAGGATGTGAACCAGTACGCGACCGACTATTTGTGGAATGAGGTGTTGCTGCCCGATAACCTGCTCAATATCCTCGCTCGTTTTGTCCATCTGCAGATCGAAGAGAAAGAGGATTGGGAAGGGCGTAAGAGTAAAAAAGAGACGATGATCTTTCCCCGTTACCACCAGTGGGATGTGGTGACCACGCTTGTCAATCAGGCGCGTGAAGAGGGCACGGGGCAGAAGTACCTGATTCAGCACAGTGCCGGTTCCGGTAAATCCAACTCCATCGCCTGGACGGCGCATCAGCTGTCGTCACTTTACGATGCGGAAGGCAACAAGCAGTTTAATTCCGTGATTATAGTTACCGACCGAACGGTGCTGGATGACCAGCTGCAGGATACGATCTACCAGTTTGAACATGTAGACGGGGCTGTCGGACGCATTAACCGCAGTGAGGGTGACGGCTCCAAGGCGGAAAAACTGGCGGCTGCACTGGAAGCCTCACAACCGATTATCATCGTCACCATTCAAACCTTCCCCTATGTATTAAAAGCGATCGAGAACAGCGTAAGCCTGAAAGAGCGCCAATATGCGGTGATTGCCGATGAGGCCCATTCATCGCAAACCGGTTCAACGGCACGCCAGTTGAAAGAGGTGTTGATGATCGACGATCAGGGTGATGAAGAGCTGGGCACCGAAGAGATTCTTGATGCGGCAGTGGCCTCACGTCGTGCCAACAATAATTTAAGCTATTTCGCCTTTACCGCCACACCGAAGACCAAAACACTGGAGCTGTTCGGACGTTTGCCTAATCCCGCCGAACCGTCTTCAAAAACAAACAAGCCTGAGGCGTTTCATATCTACAGCATGCGACAGGCGATTGAAGAGGGTTTTATCCTCGACGTGCTGAAAAACTATACCAACTATAAAGTGGCCTATAACCTGGCGATGAGGATTCAGGCGACTGAC
>CALZMY010000139.1 GCA_945788675.1 uncultured Gammaproteobacteria bacterium
TAGTGGTGCTGGATCGAATCGGCCGGGGTCGCGAGCGCCTCAATGGTATGTGTCGATGAAGTTGGGTTGAGGCCACTATGCAGTAGAAACTCGAAGCTGCCGGTTGCTGCGATCTCATCGGGCAGGGTGATGGTGTCGCTGGCGGTGATTGTGGACGTTTCGGGTTCCAGCTTGATCGAGAGCTGATGGTGGATCACCTCCGCGGCGTGGGCGCTCGTGAGTGAGGCGAGCGTGATCAAACCAGTCAGCAGCAGAGAAAAAAGTCGTCTAGTCATCGGTAGCTGTCCCTTGTGAGTTAGTCTCATCATAGCCCAACTTAGCAGTCAATCAACAGGCGCAGCGGAGGAGGGAACACTTTTTGCAGTTCACAGGCATGGACTCATTAATGATGGAGAATGAATAATGAAACCGGGTATTCGCGGAGTGATTTTGCTACTGTTTTGCATCACAAGTCTATCGCTGCTAGCGCATGAGGCGCAATCGCCATTCATACCAGTGGTCGATGCGTATACCGGTTGGGAGATTAAAAAGCGCGTGCTTTCTGAGCCTGATGAATTGCCGATCTGGCAACTTCCAAATGTTGATCGAGCCGTTGAGTCTTATTTTTCTCCGGACAGTAAGCAGTTGATATTTTACGCGAAATCAAAAGCGACAGAGGCATATCACATCAATATTGCGAGTATCGACGGGCGCAGTGTGCATGCGATTAATGATGTGGGGAATGATGCCTGTTCATTTTTCTTCCCCGATAATAAACGCGTTGTGTTCACCTCCACCAAAGATAATCTCGATATGCCGCGTGGCAACTGGTCGCAGGTGGGCGACTATCCGCAGGGGGCGGAGCTCTATACGGCGAATGTTGATGGTAGCGACGTCAAACGTCTGACTGAGAATCGCCAGTATGACGCTGAGGTGTCGGTGTCACCTGATGGTAAGTGGGTGCTGTTTACCCGCGAAACCAACGGCATGCTCGACCTGTGGCGCATTCGCCCAGACGGTCGTGACGAGCAGCAGATTACCCATTCACCCGATCTGCAGGAGGGTGGTGCGTTCTATATGCCTGACAGTGAAACGATCATCTTTCGTGCCTGGTCGAAGGCCGAACAGGATAAGCGTGGCCACGGCATGGATATCTACACCATCAAACATGACGGTTCGGAACTGACACAAATTACCAACGACGGCCAGGTCAACTGGGCGCCATTTCCGGCGCCGGACGGCAAGCACTTCGTCTTCGCTAAAATGTTGCCGCCCTATAATTTCGAGATCTACCTGATGAACATCGAGACTGGCAAGCAGACCCGCCTCACCCATAGCGATGCCTTCGACGGTTTTCCATCGATCTCACCCGATGGCAAGCTGATGTCGTTCTCATCATCGCGCAGCGCTGAGAAAGGCTCGCGCAAGCTGACGATCTTTTTGATGGATATTAGTTCGTTGGGGGTGGGGCCGGTGGTGGAGTCGCAGGTGGCATTGCTGGCGCAGTAATGACTTAGTGTTCCGAGGGGGAGAAGCGCTCCCCCTTTTTCTTGTTACAAATTCTTGATCATCAGTTGTTATTAAAGGCTGCCTTTAATATGGCGTGTTAGGCTGTGATTATTAAAGCCAGGCTTTAGCGCCGTGCATATTGATCCTTGTCGGTTCATTGGTCACAATGAGCCTCTACCATTTATTTAGGACAAGGAGTGTCCGTGTGTTTGTCTTTCTCGATGAATCGGGTGATCTCGGTTTTGATTTTTCTAATAAACGCCCCTCTGAAAAATTCGTTATCACTCTGTTGGTGTGTGACAGCAAAGAGGTAGCGGATGGCTTTAGAAGTGCTGTAAAGCGTACCTTAAAAAATAAACTCAACCATAAAAAGAGTTGTACGCGATATGTGGAAGAGCTTCATGCTAAAGATTTAACGTTATCTATAAAGCAGTATTTTTATCGGCAGTTGAGAAATGACGATTGGCGGCTGTATTCAGTAGTGCTAAACAAACGTCGCGTCTATGATCATCTTACTACGGTTGCTGGCCGTAAAAAATTGTATAACTTTCTTTCCAATTTTCTATTGAGTCGAGTTGATCTGAGTAAGGCAACCCCATCAGTTACACTCGTTGTTGATAAGTGTAAAATAAAGAGGAGATAGAAGATTTTAACCAATATATGGTGAATCAGCTTGAAGGGCGTTTACCTCTTAATGTACCGCTTCACATGCGCCATGAAGATTCAAAAACCAGTGCGGGGCTGCAAGCAGTAGATCTCTTCTGTTGGGTGATATTCAGAAGGCATGAGCGGGGAGATACTGAGTGGTACTCCATTTATGCGGATAAGATAGCGCTGGAAACGAGGTATCTGTAAGTAGGCTGATAGTATCTCTGAATTTGAAGCAAAAAAAAGACGGACCCACATGGCGCCACATTCCCGATACTTAGCTAACCGATGGATAGGAACATATCAGGCACACCACAGGAATTACCCGTCTGGACATATCATCGGCATTTTGAGGGCGAAAATCAAGTCGGTTTTTAGGGGGAGTAGGGTAAGCTCCCTGCAATTTCGCTGTTCGGCGCTCGTCACCCCGTCATCCCGGTAGCCAGCTTTTTGGGGGGTGCAGCCTCTGTGCGCGTGGCTTATTACTGAGCGGTAATATTTACATTGAATCCATGGGGTTAGTTCGCCACAATGGTCTGTGGGGAGGCTAGATTCAGAGTACGCTTACTCTGAACCTATGTAGTTTGATAATAATAAGGTTTTAGATTCAAAAAGATGACCACCAACGAAGAACAACAATTTCTCGACAGCCTCGATAAAAAACTCTGGACCAGTGCGGACAAGCTTCGCTCTACCCTTGATGCCGCGCAGTACAAACATACCGTACTGGGTTTGATCTTCCTCAAATACGTTAGTGATTCGTTTGATATCCGTCGTGAAGAACTCACCTCTCAGTTCAGAGACGAAGGCAGCGACTACTACCTCGATCCCGCAGACTTTGGCGGTGCGGATAGTACGGCGTACCAGGACGAGATCGATAGCGAACTAGAACAGCGGGACTACTATGCCGAGGCCAATGTGTTCTGGGTGCCTAAGACAGCGCGTTGGGAATTTCTGCAAAGCAGCAACAAAGTGGTTATCACCAGCGAGATCGAAGTGGGTGAGGGCAATGCTAAAAAGAAAATCCGCTCTGTCGGCCAGTTAATCGATAATGCGCTGGAAGCAATCGAGGTTGATAACCCCAAACTCAAAGGCGTGCTTAACAAACGCTACACCCAGTTACAGATTGATCAGGCCAAGCTGGGTGAGTTGATTGATCTCGTCGCGACCATCCCGTTTGCGCACGAAAGCCTTAGCAGTAAAGATATCCTCGGCCATGTCTATGAATATTTCCTCGGTCAGTTCGCGTTGGCGGAGGGTAAAAAGGGTGGTCAGTTCTACACCCCTAAGTCGATTGTGAGTTTGATTGTGCAGATGATGGAACCCTTTAAAGGGCGCGTCTATGACCCCGCGATGGGTTCGGGTGGTTTCTTTGTGCAGTCGGAACACTTCATCTCCGAGCATCAGGGGCGCATTGGTGATGTCTCTATCTATGGTCAGGAGTACAACCACACCACCTGGCAACTGGCGGCGATGAACATGGTGATCCGCGGTATCGACTTTAATTTTGGTAAAGAGCCTGCCAACACCTACACCAATGACCAGCACCCTGATCTGCGTGCTGACTTTGTGATGGCCAATCCGCCGTTTAATATGAAAGAGTGGGATGTGGGGGTGGATGACAACGACCCGCGCTGGAAATATGGCCGCCCGCCATCAGGCAACGCCAACTTCGCCTGGTTGCAACATATGCTCTATCACCTGGCACCTAATGGTAGTTTAGGTCTGTTATTAGCCAACGGTTCGATGAGTTCCAACACCAACAACGAAGGGGCGATCCGCAAGGCGCTGATCGAGAATGACCTGGTGGAGTGTATGGTCGCACTGCCCGGTCAGCTTTTCACCAACACCCAGATCCCCGCCTGTATCTGGTTCCTCACCAAGAATAAAAAAGAACGCACCACCGCCATGGGCAGAGCCCTGCGTGACCACAGCGGCGAAGTGCTGTTTATCGACGCTCGTAACCTCGGTTATATGAAAGATCGTGTCCTGCGCGACTTCAATACAGAAGACCTGGAGAAGGTGACCAATGCCTATCACGCATGGCAATCCCTCATCCCCAACCCTTCTCCCAAAGGGAGAAGGGAGCCCTTAAGTCCTCTCCCTCAGGGAGAGGATTTAGGTGAGGGTGAAAAGAAAGAGCGCCTAAAGTTACCCGCCACATTATTAGAAAACGCACGAAAACTGCGCAAAGAACAAACTGATGCAGAAGCCTTGCTCTGGCAGCTTTTAAGAAGTCGACAACTCAATAACGCCAAATTTCGTCGTCAGCATCCGCTATCACCCTATATTTTGGATTTTTACTGCCATGAACATAAGTTGGCTATCGAGTTGGATGGTGGTCAGCATGGCACTGTTGAAGGTAAAGCTCAGGATGAAAAAAGGACTCGTTTTCTAAATGAGCGGGGAATAAAAATTTTACGTTTTTGGAATAATGATCTGTTTGAAAATACTGAAAGCGTATTGGGTGTGATATATCAAGCACTGCTCCCTCACCCTGGCCCTCTCCCAGAGGGAGAGGGAAGTTACGAAGATATCCTCGGCTTCTGCAAATCAGCCACCCTGGAGGAAATCACCAAACACGACTTCGTCCTAACCCCTGGCCGTTACGTCGGAGCCGCTGCCGAGGAAGACGACGGCGAACCCTTCGCAGAAAAAATGGCCCGTCTCACCATGCAACTGAAAACCCAGTTTGATGAAAGCGACCGGCTGGAAGCTGAGATTAAAAAGAACTTGGCGGGGTTGGGTTATGAGTGTTGATACCGACACGTTAGAGTCTCTATGTGAACTAATCGTTGATTGTCCCCATTCAACTCCAAAGTGGACAGATGAAGGAACCATTGTTCTACGAAATCAGAACATAAGAAATGGTGTTCTAGATTTAAGTTTACCCAGCTATACAAACGAAGAAGATTATCAGAAGCGTGTAAAGCGAGCTGTTCCGCAAGCTGGAGATATAGTTTTTACACGAGAAGCTCCCATGGGTGAAGTGTGTATGATTCCGGCGGGGCTTAAATGTTGTTTGGGGCAACGCCAAGTTCTATTGCGCCCCAAGTGTTCTGTTAACGGGAAGTATTTGTTTTGGGCACTTCAGTCGCCATTCGTACAACACCAAATATCGTGGAACGAAGGAACAGGCTCCACTGTTAGCAATGTACGAATTCCAGTTTTAAAAGCACTTAATATTCCCCGCCATCCTGATCAGGAAGATGAGATAGCAGAAGTGTTATCTAACTTGGCGGATAAAATCCAACTCAACCGCCAAACCAATCAAATCCTGGAACAGATCGCCCAGGCCATCTTCAAAAGCTGGTTTGTCGATTTCGAACCCGTCAAAGCCAAGATGGAGGCAAAAAGCGCCCTCTCCCAAGCCCTCTCCCAGAGGGAGAGGGCTGAAGGCCCCCTTCTCCCTTTGGGAGAAGGGTTGGGGATGAGGGAGAGCATGGAACTCGCCGCCATCTGCGCCATCAGCGGGAAAACAGAAGCCGAACTACAAACCCTCGATGCTGACACACTAAAACAACTCAAAACCACCGCCGCCTTGTTTCCTGATGCGTTGGTTGAATCGGAGTTGGGGGAAGTGCCGGAGGGATGGGAGGTTAGAAAGCTATCGGAGGTTGCTGAAAATAACTCAAAAACATTTGATTTTTCGAAAGTTGAAAAAGTTATTTTTGTGAATACCGGCGATGTTTTGGAGGGTAGGTTTTTACATAGCGAATATTCTTCCAAAGAAGGGCTTCCTGGCCAAGCTAAGAAAGCAATAAAAATGGATGATATTCTCTTTAGTGAGATTCGCCCTAAGAATAAACGCTTTGCCTACGTGAGCGAAGTTAGCGATGATTATGTGGTTTCTACTAAATTTATGGTGATTCGCTCTCTTGGGTGTGTTCATCCTAGATATCTGTATCAGATATTACGGCAGAAGGCGACGATACAAGAGTTCAATATAATCGCTGAATCACGATCGGGAACGTTTCCTCAGATCACATTCGATTCCATCGGATATATACCGATAGTCGTTCCCTCGGAATCAATTCAAAATGCATTTATGGAGTTTTTCACACCAATTATTGCTGGTGTCGATAGGTTGAACCTTGAGAATGAGACACTAGCCCAACTCCGCGACATCCTCCTACCCAAACTCCTCTCCGGCGAACTCGCCCTGGATAACACCGAAACCCGCTCGGAGGCGGTGGCGTGAGTGTGACTACAGAACAGTTGGAAAAATGGTTGGTTGCGAACTCTGAGACTGAGCATTTGGAGTTTAAAGAGGCAAAGAAGAATTTCCATTTTGAAAAACTGGTGGATTACTGTGTGGCACTTGCCAATGAGGGCGGTGGGCATATCGTATTCGGGGTTGCAGATAAGCTACCACGCCAAGTTGTTGGCACCACAGTGTTTGATCCTCCTGCAAAAACAGCAGGAGGTATCTATGAGCGCTTACACATTAAGATCAAAGCAACTGAACTGGAATATGAGGGTGAGCGTGTAGTGGTGTTTTCTGTGCCTTCCCGCCCTATTGGTCAGCCCATTGAATACAAGGGACGTTATTTGATGCGGGCAGGTGAAGAGTTGGTACCAATGACTCCAGACTTTTTGCAAAAGATTTTCGCTGAAGGCCAGCCTGTTTTTGAGGCGCGCATTGCTCGGATCGGACTGAGTGCCGAGGATGTGGTGCGTTTGCTCGACACTCAAAGCTATTTTGATTTGATGGAGTTGCCCTATCCGGCTGAGCGTGAAGGTGTGATTTCCCGTTTCATTAGTGAACGGTTGTTGGTGGATAACGAAGGTAGCTATTCTGTCACTAATCTAGGGGCGCTACTGTTTGCCAAAAACCTGGATGAGTTTGAGTTATTGGCACGTAAGTCTGTGCGGGTGACGACTTATGATGGCATCAATAAGTTAAAGACTCGGCGGGATATTGTAGGTAAGAAAGGTTATGCGGTTGGTTTTGCTGGCCTGATTGATTACATAGAGAGTCAATTGCCTGCGAATGAAGTGATAGGCAAAGCGTTGCGCGAGTCAGTACCGATGTTCCCTGAAATTGCTATTCGCGAATTGGTGGCCAATGCTTTGATTCATCAAGATCTCGAACAGCCAGGTGGCTCAGTCAATATTGATATTTACGATAATCGCATGGAGATAGGCAATCCCGGTACGCCAACGATTGAACTGGATCGGTTTATTGATGAGTACCAATCTAGAAATGACCGTCTTGCTGATTTAATGCGCCGCTGCCGTATTTGTGAGGAAAAGGGGAGTGGTATCGATAAGGTGATTATTGCTGTTGAAACCTTTCAGCTGCCGCCTCCTGATATTCGTGCGGGGACTGCTCGTACCAACGTCATTCTTTTTGGGCATAAGGAGTTTGCGGATATGGACAGAAGCGATAAGTTGCGGGCCTGTTATCAGCACTGTGCTCTTAAATATATTCTTGGTGAAAAAATGACCAATCAGAGCTTGAGGGAGCGGTTTGGTTTAAATAATCGCCAGACAGATATGGCTTCTAGGATTATTGCTTTGGCGTTGGAGGAGCAACTGATCAAGCTTGAAGATCCCAGTAATACCTCTAAACGGTATGCCAAATATATTCCTTACTGGGCCTAGTAGATTGGGTGGGTTTTATTTGCGTGTTAAATGCTTAAATGGAATGATGCTTGAAAAACACCTTGTAAATCAGTATGTTCCAATTTGCAGGCAAATGTAATTCGCGGAAAAAAACAAAAGGCCTCGGCGACTCCGCCAAGGCCTGTTGTCGACCGGGTATCCCCAGTCCTTAGGGGGATTATTGGGTAATTTAGAGCAGACGACAAGTGCTGTTTTGTGTGAAGTTTGTGTACGGTGTAATTGACACCAGGCGTGTTGTTTACGGCAAATAAGAAAATATCGTACACAAAACGGGGATTTGCTCGTGGGAATGTGAGAGCCGAACGGGAAGTTTAAATGGGTTTTGGGGTTATGAAATGATTACAGAAGACCAACTAGAACAACTCTGCCTCGAATGGTTTAAATCGATCGGTTACGACTACGCCTGCGGCTACGACATTGCTCCCGACGGTGACAACCCAGAACGCAGCGACTACTGCCAAATCATCCTCTCTGATCGCCTGCTCAACCAGCTACAGAAGATCAACCCACACATCCCTCTCTCCGTTCTAGAAACCGTCTCACAACAGATCGCAAAACCAGAAACACCCATATTAATCAAAAGCAACAAAGCCTTCCACCGCCAATTATTGGAAGGGGTGAAGGTTGAATTTAAAGCGGATGGTAAAGATAAAACCGACTATGTGCAGTTAGTAGACTTTGCCAATGTCTATAACAACCAGTTCCTGGTGGTTAACCAGTACACCATAACCGGCAGCAAAGGCAACCGCCGCCCGGATGTGATTGTCTTCATCAACGGCCTGCCACTGGCAGTGATCGAACTCAAAAACCCTGCCGATGAAAACGCCGATATCTGGTCTGCCTACCAACAGCTACAGACCTATAAAGATGAAGTCACCGATCTATTTGTCTTTAACGAAGCGTTAGTCATCAGCGACGGGCTTAATGCACGAGTCGGTTCACTCACCGCCAACAAAGAACGTTTTCTACCGTGGCGTACCGTCAACAATCAAGATGACAAACCGCTGTTCGAATACCGGCTTGAAACACTGGTAAAAGGTTTTTTTAGCCCAGAACTGTTTTTAGATTACATTCACCACTTTATTCTGTTTGAGCAAGATGGCGATGCCTTAATCAAAAAGATCGCCGGTTACCACCAGTTCCACGCCGTACGTGAGGCAGTGAGGGCAACGGTTACCGCCGCAATAAAACACCCGCAGGAAGAGGCACGTGCCAATTATGCAGATCGTGTCGAACCCGGTTCGGGTAAGGCCGGTGTGGTGTGGCATACCCAGGGATCGGGTAAATCGATCTCGATGGTCTGTTATGCCGGAAAGCTATTGGCACAGCCGGAGATGAACAACCCGACCATTGTGGTGGTGACAGATAGAACCGATCTCGACGGCCAGCTCTACAACACCTTCAGCATGGCGAGAGAAACCCTGAAACAGACGCCCCAGCAGGCAGGGGGGCGCGATGAGTTGCGACAGATCCTCGCCTCGCGTCAGTCCGGTGGCATTGTCTTTACCACCATTCAAAAATTCGCCCTGCTGGCGGATGAAGAGAACCATCCAGTACTGAGCCAGCGTCACAATATTGTGGTGGTGAGTGATGAGGCGCACCGTAGCCAGTATGGTGATAAGGCCAGGTTTAATAGCAAGTCAGGCAAGTACTCCTTTGGTTACTCCAAACACCTGCGTGATGCCCTGCCAAAAGCATCGTTTATCGGTTTTACCGGCACGCCGGTTTCAGCCTCGGATAAAGACACCCGTGCAGTCTTCGGTGATTATGTCTCGATCTATGATATTCAGGATGCAGTGGATGATGGCGCGACAGTGCCTATCTATTATGAATCTCGCCTCGCCAGGCTCGACATTAAACAGGCCGAGATCGAAGCACTCAATGATGAAGTGGATGAGATATTTGAGGATGAGGAGGATATCTCTCGGCGTGAGAAGAGCAAATCCAAATGGGCTGCCTTAGAAAAACTGGTCGGTAGCGAACCGCGCATCCAACAGGTGGCCGAGGATCTGGTTGCCCATTTCGAGAACCGCACCACCTCTATGCCCGGTAAGGCGATGGTCGTCTGTATGAGCCGTGAGATCTGTGCCGATATGTACAATGCCATTGTTGCCATCAAACCTGAGTGGCATGACACTGACCCCGCCAAGGGCGCAATTAAGGTGGTGATGACCGGTTCGGCTTCAGACAAAGAGAAGCTACAGCCCCATATCTACAACAAAGAGACCAGGAAGGGTTTCGAGAAACGCTTCAAGAAAGTGGATGACCCACTGCAATTGGTGATTGTGCGCGACATGTGGCTGACAGGCTTTGATGCACCCAATTGTCACACCATGTATGTTGATAAACCGATGAAGGGGCATAACCTGATGCAGGCCATCGCCCGAGTCAATCGCGTCTTCAAAGACAAGCCCGGCGGTCTGGTGGTCGATTACATCGGTATCGCCAATGAATTGAAACATGCGCTCAAGACCTATACCGACTCGAAGGGTAAGGGTGAACCCACTCACGATAGCCGTGAAGCCTACGCCAAGTTGCTTGAAGCGATGGATGCGATGCGCGGCATGATGCATGGCTTTGATTACAGCAAATTTGAGGTGGATGCGTTGCAGCTACTACCGGGGGCGATGAATCATATCCTTGAGCAGAAAGAGGGTAAGAAACGTTTCTTGAATCTGATGGCGGTGATTCGTACGGCCTATACCTTGTGCAGCACCATGGAAGAGGTAGAAGTTCTTAGAAAAGAGATCGCATTCTTCTCTGCCATTAAAGCTGCCATTGCCAAGTTCACTACCATCGACAAGCGCCGTAGCGATGAGGAGAAACACTCAGCACTGAAACAGATTATCGATAACGCGATTGTGGCTGAAGGAGTTGCTGATGTCTTTGATCTGGTGGGGTTAGATAGTCGACCCTGAAAAACCCACAAGCTCCTGACCAATAAAGAAAAAGAAGCTGGAATGAGATAAAATAACGTCCAGAAACCGGTGTTAATCGCAGTAAAACTGGACGAAAAGGACAGCGCGGATGA
>CALZMY010000140.1 GCA_945788675.1 uncultured Gammaproteobacteria bacterium
ACTGCCTGGCGAAGGCGGTTATGTGATTGTTTTTGATGATGTCACCGATCTGGTGCAGGCGCAGCGTGATGCCGCGTGGGGTGAAGTGGCGCGTCGCCTTGCGCATGAAATCAAAAACCCGTTGACACCGATCCAGTTGTCGGCTGAACGGCTGCGGCACAAGTATCTCAAGTCGATGCCGGCCGAGGATGCAGTAGTGCTGGATAAATCGACCCATACGATTGTGCAGCAGGTTGAAGTAATGAAGGAGATGGTGCAGGCCTTTTCCGAATATGCACGTACGCCGACGCTGGAACTTCGTCCGCTGGAACTTAATGATCTTATCGACGAAGTGCTGGATCTCTATCGTAATAATCGCTTTGGAGTGACAATCAATACCGCACTACAGGAAGGCTTACCGCTGATTTCAGCGGATTCGGGAAGAATGCGCCAGCTGTTGCATAACCTGATAAAAAATGCGCTGGAGGCGATGAGGGCTGACGATGAGATGACGATTGAGCTGACGACACGAGCGTTCAGTGAGCGTGGCGTATCGATGGTCGAACTGCGGGTATCAGATAGCGGACCGGGTATTCCGGCAGCGATCCTGGAAAACATCTTTGAGCCTTATGTCACCGCCAAACCGAAGGGGAGTGGGCTGGGGCTTGCGATTGTCAAAAAAATTGTCGAAGAGCATAGTGGCGTCATCTGGGCGGAGAACCTTGAGCATGGTGCCTGTATGACGATACGCCTGCCGGAGCTGCAACGTGGCATTGGTGAGGTGGCAGTGGTATTGGAAAGCGCGACAGAGGTGGCCTCGGCGCAAGATGTAACGCCGTTCAAACAACAATATGATGGTGAAAAGTTATGAGCGCCCCCTATATTCTGGTCGTTGACGATGAGCGTGATATTCGCGAGCTGGTCAGGGATATTCTGGTGGACGAAGGCTATGAGGTGCATCTTGCGGCCAATGGTGAGGAGGCGCGCAAGATGCGTCGCATGCGTCGACCCAACCTTATTCTGCTTGATGTGTGGATGCCGGATATTGATGGCATTTCGTTGTTACGAGAGTGGTCTGAAGAGGGTGGTCCTGATATTCCAGTGATCATGATTTCTGGTCACGGCACGGTGGAAACGGCGGTCGAGGCGACGCGTCTTGGCGCCTATGATTTTGTTGAAAAACCGCTATCGCTGGCAAAATTATTACTGGTAGTGGCGCGTGCGCTGGATGCTGATCGGTTGCAACGTGAAAATATTGGCCTGCGGCGAAAGGCGCAGCCATTGGCTGAGCCGGTGGGGGGGAGCGAGATCATGCGCGAGTTGTGTGAACGCGTACAGCGCATCGCCAGACATAATGCCTGGGTATTGATCAGTGGTGAGGCGGGTAGTGGCAAGGAGCTTTTTGCACGTTACCTTCACGCCAGTAGTGCACGTGCGGACGCCCCGTTCATCGATGTCAGTGTCGCCTCAATGGCGAGTACCCATTCGGCGGTCGAGCTCTTTGGTAGTGAGGAAGGTAGCAGTATCTATTATGGTTATCTTGAGCAGGCGAATGGCGGCACGCTGTTTCTGAGTGAGATCAGTGATATGGCCCCAGAGGTGCAAGCAAAGCTTTTCAGTATATTGGAGAATAAGTCATTTTTGCGTGTCGGTGGTGTTGAACCGGTGGCATTTGACGTACGTATCATTGCGGCCACTCATCGCGACCTGAAGCAGTATGTAGTGGAGGGACAGTTTCGCGAAGATCTCTATTATCACCTCAATGTCGTACCACTTCATATTCCGCCATTGCGTGAACATGCCGAGGATGTGACGGCACTACTCGATTACTATGCCGAGCAATTTGCACAGCGCGAACATCTTGTGCGGCGTCGTTTCACTGAGTCTGCGATTATACGGTTAATGCATTATGCGTGGCCGGGCAATGTGCGTGAGCTGAAAAATCTGGTACAACGCCTGATGATTTTTGGTGGTGACAACGAGATCGGTGCCGATGAAGTGGAAGCGGCGCTTGGGGTGCCGCTGAAAAACACCAGTAATCAACATCCGGTTGAGTTCGATCTGCCACTGCGCGGCGCACGCCAGCAGTTTGAAAAGGCCTATTTTGAGTATCAGCTGCGTGAAAATCGCGGTAATCTGGGCCAGGTGGCACGCAAGGCGGGGATCGAACGTACCCACCTTTACCGCAAATTTCGTGCGTTGGGTATCGATAAAAAGAAAGAGACGGGTGGCAAGTAGCGATGAGATGGCTGTTCTTTTTCTGTTACCCTATGCGCCTGATATGCCCTGATTTATATAGCGCGTCGCCACAAACGGCGGGGCTGGATTTAATACCATGAAAATTATAGTACTCGGTGCGGGTCAGGTCGGTGCTTCTGTGGCAGAGAACCTCGCCAGAGAGGCGAATGACATCACCGTCGTCGATGTCGATATGAAGGCGTTGCAAGATCTACAGGACCGGTTTGATCTACGTACCGTCTGCGGTCATGCCTCACATCCCGATGTGTTGCGCCGTGCCGGTGCCGAAGATGCCGATATGGTGCTGGCCGTGACCAATAGCGACGAGACCAATATGGTTGCCTGCCAGGTCGCCTACACCCTGTTTCATACCCCGACCAAGATCGCGCGGGTACGTGCGCGGGAATATATTGCCTATTCGCAGCTCTTTACTCAGGAGGCGCTGCCGATCGATATGTTGATCAGTCCCGAGCAGGTGGTGATCGATCA
>CALZMY010000141.1 GCA_945788675.1 uncultured Gammaproteobacteria bacterium
CTCAGACGAACAGAGCTTTGAGGCGGGCCATCCCACCATTGCGACAAGGCAATCGAATCTGGCGCTGGTGCTCCAAGACCTGGGCGAGCTGGAGGCGGCGCGTGATCTACTGCGCGCGGCGCTCGCCTCAGCCGAACAGAGCTTTGAGGCGGGCCATCCCACCATTGCGACAAGGCAATCGAATCTGGCGCTGGTGCTCCAAGAGCTGGGCGAGCTGGAGGCGGCGCGTGATCTACTCAGTGCTGCACATGCATCACTTGAAAGTAAGTTTGGTATAGAACACCCCTCGACCAGGGTGGTGAAAGGAAATCTTGATCAGCTTCTAACCGCTATCAATGAAACAGCCAAGTGATCTGTTTAGTGTAGGCAGAGACTAAATTCTTGAGGAGGATAGCTCATGACAATCTTCGACAAAGCAAAAGAACTCTCCGGCAGGGTGATGGACAAAACCGTCGAGTTCAGCAGCGACGAACTGATCGCAGATACCATTATCATGTCGATGAAAAAACAGGAGAAGGTGAATGCGATTCTCAAGCAGCGCGGTTCGAATTACCGTGTTTCCGGCGTTGATCTTGAAATGGGGGTGCCGCCCAAAATGATCTTTGGTGTGCGCCGCATTGCGGAGGCGTCACATGATTCCGAAAAGCCTGGTGATGACGGTGATGTGACAGAATGAAATATTTGGTGGGCCCGGTAGGACTCGAACCTACGACCAAGGGATTATGAGTCCCCTGCTCTAACCAACTGAGCTACAGGCCCTTATTAGGGTGTGCAGTATAACGTTTTGCTAAAAGCCACGTCACCTGATTTTTTATAAATGATTCGTGACGTGAATAAAAAAAGGCGAAGTGAATCACTTCGCCTTTTCTGCTTTTGTTGTGTGCGGGACAGTGTGCCCTGGGGGTATTAATCGCTGAAACTACGCAGTGGATCAGAACGGCTTGGGTGGCGCAGTTTGCGCAGCGCCTTCGCTTCGATCTGGCGAATACGCTCACGCGTGACGTCGAACTGCTTGCCGACCTCTTCGAGGGTGTGGTCGGTGTTCATACCGATACCAAAACGCATCCGTAGTACTTTGGCTTCACGTGCGGTGAGGCTTTCGAGTACCGAGTTGGTCGCTTCGCGCAGTCCTTCAACGGTGGCCGCATCGGGTGGCGCCATCACGTTTGGATCTTCGATAAAGTCACCGAGGTGCGAATCTTCATCATCACCGATCGGGGTTTCCATCGAGATAGGCTCTTTGGCAATCTTCAGTACCTTGCGAATCTTGTCTTCCGGCATCTCCATGCGCACCGACAGTTCTTCCGGGGTCGCTTCACGGCCCATCTCCTGTAGCATCTGGCGTGAGATACGGTTGAGCTTGTTGATGGTTTCGATCATGTGCACTGGAATACGGATAGTGCGCGCCTGATCGGCAATGGAGCGCGTGATCGCCTGGCGAATCCACCAGGTGGCGTAGGTTGAAAACTTATAACCACGACGGTATTCGAACTTGTCGACTGCCTTCATCAGGCCGATATTGCCTTCCTGAATCAGGTCGAGGAACTGCAGGCCACGGTTGGTATATTTTTTCGCAATCGAGATCACCAATCGTAGATTGGCTTCGACCATCTCTTTCTTGGCGCGGCGTGCCTTGGCTTCGCCGATTGAGATCTTGCGATTGATATCTTTGATCTCGTGGATGAAGAGGTGGCACTCTTGCTGGATGCTGAGTAGCTTGTTTTGTGCGCGCAGGATCTCTTCTTCAAATTCCTTTAGCACCGCTGAGTAGGCATGTTCACCTTCGATCTGCTTTGGCAGCCAGCTAAGGTCGGTTTCATTATCCGGGAATGAGGTGATGAACTCTTTGCGTGGCATGTGTGCCTTGCTGACGCAGATATCCATGATGACCTTTTCCTGCTCACGGATACGGTTCACCATGCCGCGCAGGTTTTTGATCAGCACCTCAGTGATCTTTGGCGTTAGCTTGAGTTCCATGATGCATTCAGACATCGCGCTACGCAGTTGCCTGGTCTTGACCAGATCGTCATTATCCTTGGCGATGGCGGCGATCGTTTTGTTATAGCGTTTTTTGATCTCTTCAAAACGCTCGCGTACTTCTTCGGGATCGGGGCCGGTGTCGACGACTTCTTCTTCGTCATCATCATTCGCATCGTCATTACTGGACTTGGGAGGTGCTGGCGGCGGAATGACATCCTCGGCATTGGGATCGATAAAACCGGTGAGCAGGTCGCTGAGGCGTACCTCATCATTGGTGACCTTTGTATAGGTATCCAGCAGATGATTGATGGTTTGAGGATAAGTGGCGAGTGCCTGAAGCATCTGCCGTTGGCCTGCCTCGATGCGTTTGGCAATCTTGATTTCGCCTTCACGGGTTAGCAGCTCAACAGTCCCCATCTCGCGCATGTACATCCGCACTGGATCAGTGGTGCGGCCAAATTCACTATCGACACTGGCGAGCGCGGCAGCGGCCTCTTCGGCGGCGTCATCATCTGTGCTGGCGGCAGAAGAGTCTGAGATCGCAAGACTATCGGTATCCGGGGCAACCTCATGCACCGTGATCCCCATGTCATTGATCATGCTGACGATGTCTTCGATCTGTTCCGGGTCGACGATGTCGCTAGGAAGGTGGTCGTTAACTTCGCGGTAGGTCAGGAAACCCTGTTCTTTGCCCTTTGCTATCAGTATCTTGAGCTGAGATTGCTGCTGTGCTTGATTCATGTGGCGTGAGCCTTCCTTCGTACAATATGCGTGAGCAAAAAATAGCCAGCTATTCTATAACATTTGAGTGGGGTCTGAGAACCCCGAAAAATGACCTTTGGCGCTGGCGGACCAATTACTCATTAAATCCCGGATTTCTGTTTAAGCAACTGTTGCAGTTCCACTTTCTCAGTCTCACTGTGTTCAGATGCGGGTTTGTTGCATAGAAATTCGATGCGCTGAGTAATGTGTTGTCGATAGAGTTGCTGTAATAGATCGCTAAATTCCTGTTCCTGATGGTCGTTGGCAACCAGGTTTTCCTGCTGTACTAACTTGGCTAAATAGCGACCTTCTTCGCGATCTCGCCAGCGTTCCAGTACTGCGCCAGTGTTGAGATGTGGACTAGTTCTCAACATTTCAAGTAATTCGATTAATAAAGCGATGCCGGGGGTGCCGAGTGAGGCGAATCGCTGTGGCTGTTGTTCTAGTTGTCCCAGTGCTGGATTGTTAAGTAGTAATGTGATTGCCTGGCGTACCAGCGATGGCTGTTTACCACGTTTGTTGTCGCGCTGGCTAGGGTGTCGAGGCTGCGAAGCGGCGGCGGTCACTGGCTCATTGCTGCCTAGCAGGCGGCTGAGGGTGCGCTCTTCGATGCGGGTGATCTCGGCGAGGCGGGTCACCATCATATGTTTAAAGACGCCCGAAGGGAGTTTTTTGAGATGTGGCCGCGCGAGTTCGACAAGGCGTGCCTGGCCGTCGATGCTGCTCATATCGACCTGTTGGGCGAGGTGCTCGTAGAGATAAGTGGAGAGCGGCGCTGCCGCTTCGATGCGTGCTTCGAAGGCCTCTTTGCCTTCTTTCTGCACGAGTGAGTCTGGGTCTTCACCATCGGGCAGAAACATGAAGCGTGCCTGGCGTCCCGCCTGCATTACCGGCAGTGTGTTTTCCAGGGCGCGGTTAGCAGCCTCGCGTCCCGCACGGTCGCCGTCGAAACAGAAGACGATCTCGCTGGTGGTGCGCAACATCAGCTCCAGATGTTCGACGGTGGTGGCGGTGCCGAGGGTCGCGACGGCGTAGCGGATGTCGTGTTGTGCCAGCATGACAACGTCCATGTAGCCCTCAACGATCAGCAGGCGCTGGATGTTGCGATTTGCCTGACGCGCTTCGAAGAGGCCGTAGAGTGCCTGTCCTTTGTGAAAGATCGGGGTCTCGGGGGAGTTGAGGTACTTGGGGGTGTCATCGCCCAGCACCCGTCCGCCAAAGCCGATGACGCGGCCGCGGCTGTCACGGATAGGGAACATGATGCGCTCGCGAAAGCGGTCGTAGTGACCACCGCTATCTTTTTTGATCAGCATGCCGGTGGTGGCGAGCGCCTGCGTATTGTCGTTACCAAAGTGTTTTTGCAGGGTGTCCCAGCCGGGCGGGGCGTAGCCGATGGCGAATTCGGCGGCGGTTTCACCGCTGAGGCTGCGTGCCTTGAGGTAGTCGATCGCCTGACTGCCTTTAGGGTGCTCTTTGAGCTGTAGGCGATAGAAGCTGGCAACCTGCTGCATGAGTTCATAGAGTGGTTTGCTGTCATTTTGACCGCTGCTGGCGGTGTAGCTGCCTTCGGGGATCTCCATGCCGACATGTGCAGCGAGATCACGCACGGCATCGAGGAATTCCAGTCGTTCATATTCCATCAGGAAACCGATGGCGGTGCCGTGCGCACCACAGCCAAAGCAGTGGTAGAACTGTTTTTCCTGGCTTACGGTGAAGGATGGGGTCTTTTCGTCGTGGAACGGGCAACAGGCGACATGGTTGCGCCCCGCCTTTTTGAGCGGCACCTGTGCATCGATGAGATCCACGATGTCGACACGCGCGAGAAGTTCGTCGATGAATTGCTGCGGAATTTTGCCAGCCATCGCGTGATTGTATGTCTATTTAGTGGGTGTCGTCAGCGCTTTTAGTCGAACTGGTGGGCGTGACGTGGAGGGGTGTTTACTGTGCGCCAAGCTTTGCCTTGATCTGTGCGCTAACGGCACCCATGTCGGCGCGGCCCTGGAGTTTGCTTTTTAGCAGGCCAATCACCTTGCCCATATCCTTCGGGGAGCTGGCACCGCTGGTAGCGATGGCGTCCGTGATCATGCCTTCAAGTTCCGCTTCGCTGAGGGCGGGCGGCAGGTATTCACTGATGATCTCGATCTCGGCGCGCTCTTTGTCTGCAAGTTCAGGGCGATCGCCTTTGGTGTATTGCTCGATGGAGTCACGACGCTGCTTGGTCATCTTGTCGAGAATTGCGAGCACCTGACTGTCATCCAGCTCGATGCGCTCATCGACCTCGCGCTGTTTGACGGCTGCGAGAATCATGCGGATGACACCCAGCCGATGCGCCTCTTTGCTGCGCATGGCGGATTTCATGTCACCGGTGAGTTTCTGTTTTAGAGTGCTGTCCATTGCTGGCGGCTTACTTAAACTTTGCTTAGTAAGGTGCGCGAACGGTCCGCATTTTTTCGCTGTAGGTCTTCTTCTGTTGTCTCTTCACGGCAGCAGCGGCTTTGCGTTTGCGCACAGCGGTTGGCTTTTCGTAGAATTCACGACGACGAACTTCTGAGATGATTCCGGTTTTTTCACAGATGCGCTTGAAGCGGCGGACTGCAACCTCGAAAGGCTCATTTTCTCTCAAACGAACAGCAGGCATTTACTTTCCTCTTTAATGAATGGTTTAGCCTAAAACAGCGAACCGCGAATTCTACCCCTGCGGCGGGGGGCTTGTAAAGCATGCGTGTTGCGTCGCGGGCTTTGGCATCAGGTTTTCGGGCCGTTGTGGAGTATCTTTAAAATATAATGTGCAGGCTGGCATTAGGCGCAGATTGGGCAGGTGGGGTCTTTTTGCCGTTGCAGGCTACGCCATTCCATAATAGTCGCGTCTAATAGCAGTAGTCGGGTGTCGAGCGGTTTCCCGAAGGGTATCAGTAGCTTAAGGGTTTCAGCGGCCATCATGCTGCCGATAATGCCGGTGAGCGGGGCAAAGATACCGCTCTGGGCGCAATTTTCTTCGTCAGCGATGGCTGATTCGTCGTAGAGGCAGCGGTAGCAAGGGCTGTTGCCGCCATCGTTACGAAAGAGGCAGATCTGTCCGGAGAATCGAATGGCGGCACCGGAGACCAGTGGGGTGTGGGTCTTGACGCAGGCGTCATTGAGCGCAAAGCGGGTGGTGAAGTTGTCGCTGGCATCGAGCACGACGTCAGCCTGGCTGACCGCTTCGAGTAGCGCATCACCTTTAAGCCGTTGCTTGAGGGTGGTAACAGTGACCTCGGGATTTAGTGCTTGAAGCGCGGCTTGCGCCGATGTCGCTTTGTTGTCTCCTATCCGCGCGCTACTGTGGGCAATCTGGCGTTGCAGGTTGCTGAGATCGACATCGTCATCGTCGCAGAGGGTGATCTGTCCAATGCCACTGGTGGCGAGGTAGATCGCAGCGGGCGAACCGAGGCCGCCCACCCCGATGATCAGGACCTTCGATTGAAGTAGCCGTGTTTGTCCTGCAATGTCGATCTCAGGTAGCAGGATGTGACGGCTGTAGCGTTCAAGTTGTTGGTCATCCATTTATAGATGCTGGTTCGCCAATTAGTAGGTGTAGGCGATAAGGTTGTTGAGCGGGGTGCGCCCGTCGTCTGCCCAGCCACCCACCAGGTAGATAGTGCGGTCGATGTGGGCGACGCCCATCGCGGCCAGCGGGGCGGGCATCGGTGGCAGTAAGTGCCAGGTTTGTGCCTTGGCATCGTAGCAAGCGGCGTGACTGCAGATGCCGTCACCACTGTAGCCGCCAAAGATGAAAGGGGTATCATCGATCATGATGGAGCCGAGCCCTGCCGCAGTCCACGGCAGTTTGAGGCTGTCGAGACTCCACTCGCCAGTGGCGGGGTTAAAGGCTTCGATATGGTCAAAGTTATTGAAACCTTCGGGAGTGAAGGCAACACCGCCCATGGTTAAAATACGCTGATCCATCACTACTGCATCCAGCGCGAAGCGTGGGGTGGGCAGTGGGTTGAGCTCTTCCCATTGCCCGGTGGCGAGGTTGAGGCGTTCGCAGAAATCGAAGCCGGGATCGGTTTTGGGGCCAGACAGGGTTGCGTCCGGGTGGTGTCCGCCAAGGATATAGATGTGATTATCGAATAGCGCACCAGCCGGGTAGTCATGGGGCATCAACATATCTGGCCCCTGCTCCCAGCTATCGGTCTTTGGGTAATAGATTTCGGTGGTGTGCAGAAACTGGAAGTTGCCATCTGGCTTTTTGAAACCGCCACCAATGATGTAGATCGCGTCGCCGACGGTGGTCGCAATCGCGCCTGAGCGCAGGGTTGGCATCTCAGTGCCGGGCGACCAGCTGTCTTGCTGTGGGTCATATATGGTGGTGGAATTGAGGCTTTTGAAATTGGGGCCACCGCCGCCAAAGACATATATTTTGCCATTGTAGGCCGCGGTCGGGCCGTGTGAACGGGCGATTTCCATCGAGGATTTGCTGGCCCATTGTCCTTGATGGTACTTGATGTCATTCATAGGTTTTAGGGTATCTGTCTGTTGTTTATCGAGGTTTTTATTTTTTGAAGATAGCATGGAATGTTGGTTGATTGCAGTGTTGAGTATCCGATTTAACATGAAGACTCAGCTCGTGAATGTGAGCGGTGATTTGTAACTACTTGATAGTTATTGTTAATTATAGGTTTATCTGCGATATGGAAGTTGTCTCTATATATGCGCTACTGATTAAAGCTTTGCCTGGATGAGGCGATATAGGTTTTGGAATGCGGCGGGTTTTTCGTGCTAATGTTTTGTGCTAGTATTTCCAGGTTGGATGGATATTTCTGCAGAATGCCCTGAAATAATGGAATGGCGGCCGAGTTATGTGTTTTGGTTGTTTTCCTCCGCATCATGAAGTCAAATGGATTTTCTCTTCAAAAAAATTTGTGAGCACAAAGAGCGCTGAAATGACCGTTGCTTTTGGTGCAAATTGATGGCGCTATTAACTGGTTATGGCATGTTGGCTCATATCCGACTAGAATAGTCGGTTAATTTGGTCTGTGTAGTTCAGCAACAATGGTAGTATTTTGGGGAGAATATAGACGTGTTAGATAAATCTTTGCATCGTAACAAATCATATAGTGAATCTTCGACGAGCACCCCTGCGAATATTGCTGCTCCTGTCTTACCTCCCTTGCAAGATCGTTTTGGTCGTACCTTTGACTACATTAGAATAGCGGTGACAGAGAAGTGCAATCTGCGTTGTACCTACTGCATGCCGGAAGAAGGCGTTGAATTACAGGACAAGAATGCGGTAATTACCACAGCAGAAATTCAACGCACTGTTGAGACGTTGGCTAAGATGGGTGTCCGCAAGGTTCGCTATACTGGTGGTGAGCCGCTGGTACGTAAGGATATCGTCGATATTATTGCCAATACTGCTAACACTCCAGGGGTGAAGGGGGTGCATTTGACGACTAATGGCCTGCTGTTTCCTAAGTACGCAGAGGATCTATTAAAGGCTGGTTTAACCGGTGTGAATATTAGTCTGGATTCGCTTGCTGAGGATAAGTTTGAGCGCATTACGCGTCGTACTGGGTTGGCTCAGGTGTTGGATAGTATTAAGTTTGCGCAGGAAATTGGTATTCCTACAGTGAAGGTTAACATTGTGTTAATGCGTGGCTTTAATGAAGATGAGCTGCATGATTTCTGCGAAATGACTAAAGACCAGCGTATTACGGTACGCTTTATCGAATTTATGCCGTTTGATGCGCATCAGATCTGGGAAACAGGCGAGCACTTTGCCAGCGCAGCGAATCTGGTCGATCAGATCGAAAAGTTTTATCCAGGGATCAAGACGGCCTCTGGTACACGTACTGAACATCATATATTCCAGGCGCCAGGTTATACCGGCAAGATTGCCGTTATCCCTGCCTTTACCCGCAGCCTGTGTGGTAACTGTTCGCGCATCCGTTTGACCTCTGATGGGAAAATACGTAATTGTCTCTATTCTGATGATGAGTTTGATTTGAGAGCGATACTACGTAAGGATGGTAGCACCGAAGAGGATATCGTCAGCGTGTTCCGTCAGGCATTTGATGAGAAGCATCGTGACGGATTTGAAGCTAAAAAGCAATCTACCGAGAAGAGGGTTGATGTTTCAGATATTGGCAAGGGACGTACCAGTATGACGCAGATCGGCGGTTGATAATGGCTGTGTTTTTGTCTGGATGTATATCAATAAATATTTTAGAGAGAATGAATCATGGGTGATGTATTAACACATTTTAATGCGGCTGGTGAGGCGCATATGGTTGATGTGGGCGCAAAGGATATTACTGTGCGCGAGGGCGTGGCTGAAGGGCGTATTTTTATGGAGCCTGAGACCCTGAAAAAAATTATGGCGGGCGATCACAAGAAAGGCGATGTGCTGGGTATTGCGCGTGTCGCGGGTATCATGGGCGCAAAAAAGACGCCAGATATCGTGCCGTTATGCCATCCCATTATGATTACTGCGGTTGATGTTGAATTGACCCCTGAGCCTGAAAACAATTCGGTCTACTGCAAGGCGGTAGTGCGATGTAAAGGTAATACCGGTGTTGAGATGGAGACGCTGACTGCAGTACAGGTCGCGCTTTTGACAATTTATGATATGTGTAAGGCAGTAGATCGCGGCATGATGATGACCGACATTGGGCTACTGTCGAAATCGGGCGGCAAGTCTGGTTCGTGGCGTCGTTCCACATAGTTGTCTCAGCTTATCTTGAGCGCAGATTTAATTGTTTAAGAGGAAGTTATGGAAATTGATGTGAAGTTTTTTGCTAGTTTGCGTGATCGTATGGGTCGTACCAGCGATAAGGTGACGTTTGATAAAGAGGCTGCAACGGTCGCAGAGGTCTGGGATCAGGTCTCTTCTGAGCCGATGCCCAGTAATATACTGGTTGCTGTGAATAAGGAATACACTGATTTGAGCCAGGCATTGAAGAGCGGTGATGAAGTGGCTTTCTTCCCGCCTGTGACTGGAGGTTAAAACAGATGAAAGTCATTGTTCAGCATGACAAGCTCGATCCCTATGAAGCGATTGTACACCATGAGACAACAGAACTGGAGTCGGGGAAGCACGGCGGGGTCGTTAGCTTTGTTGGTACGATGCGCGACTTCAATGACGGCGAAGATGTTTCCGCGATGAATCTGGATCATTATCCAGGGATGACCGAAAAACATATCGAGGAGGTCTGTCAGGAGGCGATGGATGGCTGGGATGTAATGGATGTACTGGTAGTGCATCGTGTGGGTGATATGTATCCATCGGATCCCATTGTGCTGGTAGCGGTATGGTCTGCACATCGTGCGGCGGCATTTGATGCCTGTCGTTATGTGATCAATTATCTGAAAGAACGAGCACCCTTCTGGAAGTGTGAAGTGACCACCGAGGGTAAGAAGCATTGGGTAGAGCATAATTCAGAGGATCCCGGTGTGGCGAAGAGTCGCTTGAAATCAGCGTAAATTTTCTGCTGACGAAATTTCATCGTCTTAATTGAAAGGGCCTGAGTGAGATAATCACCCAGGCTTTTTTGTTTGATTTATATCGTTTTATTCTATAAGTAGATTGTTGTGTTGTTTTTGAGGGCAAGGTTGATCATAACTTTGGACTAATGATCGTACGTAAAGCGTCGCTATCTATTTAGATCAAACACCAACCATGGAGGGTTGAAAGATGGAGCGAATCACAATGTCTTTGGAGTCCGGGCTTGCTGGACAATTCGATGAATTTATTAATAGTCACGGATACACTAATCGTTCAGAAGCGATGCGCGACCTGATACGTGAGCGTCTTGAGAGTGAGCGGTTGAAAAAATGGGAAGATGGCCACTGTGTTGCAACGTTGAGTTATGTGTATAACCATCATGAATGGGAGTTATCGAGCCGCATCACGCGTGCGCACCATCACAGCCATGAGCTAAATATTACCAATACCCATATTCACCTAGATCACGATAATTGCCTGGAGATTGCTGTGATGCGTGGTTCGGTTAAGTCCGTACGAGAGTTTGCAAGTACAATTATGGCCGAGAGGGGGGTGCGGCATGGTAAGCTTGGTATGATTCCTGTGGATATAACGGAAGAGGGGCATAATGGCCATGCAGTACCGCACCTGCATAGCCATCCCATGACATGACTTTATAGAGACTGGATGGCGTCAAAATGAGAGAGAAAGAGCAAAGTACCCGAATTATATTTGTGCGGCATGGGGAGACAGATTTTCCCCTCGATCGACTTTATTGTGATGATAAGGAATCTCCTCCGCTGAATAAGGCTGGTTTAGCTCAGGCTGAGGCGGCTGCAATCCGCTTGTCGAATGTCTCAGTTGATGCTATTTATGCCAGCCCTGCTCAGCGTACACAGATGACTGCTAAAGCGTTGGTGGATAAAAATGGCGGTGATGTAATGACTTGCGATGCCTTTCTGGAGCGGCGGTTTGGTGAGTGGGATGGACTCTATTTTGATGAAGTCGAAAAAAATTACCCAGAGGGTTACCGGGCATGGAAAGAGGACCCGCTTAATTTTTCACCAGAGGGTGGGGAAACGATTGGTGATTTGCTGGCAAGAGTAAAGGGTGGCGTGAATGATATCTTAGCGGCGCATGCAGGGGCGACGGTGGTAATAGTGGCGCATGTGGGGCCCATTCGCGTGATGATGGCGGACGCGCTGAAAATGCCACTTGTAGGCTATCGTCAGCTTAGAATTGACTATGCTTCTTCGTCGGCCATTGATTTTGGCGGCCGGCAAAATAATATCGTTTATCTTAATAGAGTTTAAGCCATGATTCGTAGCGCTTTGGCTGTTGCTCTGGGTGGGGCATGTAATCTTAAAGGTTTTATCGGTGGGTGCCGATAATAGATGTATAGAATGTCAGTATTTTTAATATTATATTTTAAATTTTTTTATGTGGGGCTGATATGATTTATTCTTGTTGCAAAACAATGGGATTAAAGACTCTACGGTTAATTATGTAAAAGGATTGAGTGTTGACATATGTTTGGCCTGTTGCTATAAATAGTCCAACGATAGAAATTGTTTTAAATGTGCGGATATAGAAGGAAGCTTTTGTCCGTTAACCAGCGAGCGACTGTGCCTAAGGAAGGCAGGCCAGTGTTTGCGATCGACAATTGCTTCCAAAATAACTAGGGGGTTTTAATGAAAATTCGTAACACAATTAAGGGTTTAGCATTGGTGGGCGCAACTGCGGCGCTGTTGCCACTGGGTAGCGCAGTAGCAGGCGGACCAGGTTTTGATAGTATTGTAGTGAATTCGGGTAGTACTGGTGACATTAGTGGTTGCCCAGCAACAGCTACCTGTACGCCGCTTATTTCAGGCGAAGGTTTTTTGCAGCAGGAAGTTGTTTTTGATAGTGGTGCTGGTAATGAAACCTTTGTCCAGACAGTTATTATCGATCCGCTTTCCTCGGCTGCAACTGCTAATGTCGATGTAACGACCTTGCCTTTTTCTGATATTACTTTTATTCAGATGGCGGGTACCAGTAATGGTATTAAAGGTTTGCAAACGTTGACAGACGACCCGTTAAATACTAATCCAGCTGATACGAGTGGGAATCTCTTTACTGGGACAACTGAGCTTTTGATCGGTACCTGGGCGGAGGAGACTGGTAAGGAAAATCTTAATGTAGTTCAGAGCTTCCGCGATAATGGTGGAACAGGTACCGCCATTGGTGCGACTGGTGCCACACAAACAGAAGATGATTTTGTGAATACCTTCAGCATGGGGGTTAACCTCGATGCAGTTGGTGGGGTTACCGGTAGAAGAATGGATATGGAGCAGGATGTCGGCATGAGTAATGCCACAGTTACCTCACCTGGCGATGATTTTCAGCGATTTGTGATTAGACAACGAAGTGGTGACGTATTGACTGCTGGCGGTTCTCTCTCCCTTACTCCGGCGGTAGGTTCTCCTACTACGGGTGGTACGGTTTCCTGGGCTGCTGCTGATGACATGATGGTTGCCTGGATTGGCCAGAGAGTCGGCTTGGGTGGTCTGGGATCATCGACTTTCGGTTTCGAAAGTGTTAATAATGTTACTGATGGTAATGTTGTAAGTACTTTTTCTACCAGTAGTACTGATGTGACGGCAAGCCCATTTGCGTGGGATGCTGCAAACTTTGGTGCTGCACCATCAATGCCGTAGTCTAAATTGCTCTCGTAATAGAGATGCAGTGATTTAAGGGGCCTCTGGCCCCTTTTTTGTTTTATGCATGTGCTTATTTGTGTAGGCTTGATGTTTGTTTTCGTATTGTGTGAAAAGATAATGGGCTGATTAGGACATGTTGAATGATTTAGCAATAAACAAATTATTATCGCGTGTAGTGCCTACGGTTGTGTTGATCTGTGTGGCTCATTTAGGGGGGCAGGCAGCTTCGGCTGACGACAAATCATCTCTTTCAGGGAGAGAGATTGTCGCGAAGTGTGGGATAAAACATGCTGGAGTCGACCAGCGCTCACGTTTGACGGTGATACTGCAGAATTCTCGGCAGGGCACAGAGAAGCGAAGTGTTTACAGTCGCTACTGGAAAAGCTATGCGGGTCAGGATGGGGTTTTTGATAAAATGCTGCTCTTCACTGAATATCCGCCTGATGCGGTAGGTTCAGCATTTATGAGGGTTGCATATGAGTCTGAAACTGGAAAAGAAGCAGACCAGTGGATCTATTTACCGCTACTAAAGAAAATCCGCAGAGTGACTATCCGTGATCCGAGCGATAGTTTTTTGAATTCAGATCTTTCTTATGCAGATGTGGCACAGCGCCCGCTTGATGCCGATCAGCATAATTTTCTTGGGGTCAAGCAGCTTCAAGAGATGGAGTTTTACCAGGTGGAAAGTATTCCAGTGGCTAAAGATGATATATATGCCAGGCGTGTACAGTGGTATTTAAAGGGTGAAAGCTGGGATAGTTGCGTGAGTGCACGCATTGACTATTACACGAAAGATGGGGCGCTGGATAAGGTTCAATTTAATAAGTGGCAGCAGGTTAATGGGGCGTGGGTCTGGGATCGTGTCCTTGTGAGAAAAATACTGACAGGTCATGTTTCAGTATTCATGGTGAGTGATGTAGAGGTGGATGTAGGGTTAAGTGATAGTCTTTTTTCAGCGAGGACGTTGCGTATTGGGCCAAGGGCCCTGGGTAAGAAAAGGGCTGATAAGGATAAGTGATTTATGATGAGTTTTTTTTGTTCATTTTTAGTAGTTAGGGTGGGCTGCAGAGATAGGAAGGCTAATTTGTTTTCTCTGATGTTGGCTGTTTCCTGCTTTGCAGGCTTATTATCTACGTCTGTTGCTGAGGCCGAAGGTACTAATTTATCGGGAATTCTAACCGGTAAGGAGCTGATAAGTCAGTGTGGTTATAAATTCGCGGGTAAAGATCAGATATCCACCTTCACGGTTACCCTGGAGGATGCCGGTGGGAATAAAAAGAAAAGCATTTATCAGCGCTATTGGAAGGATTATGGTGGAAAAGGGGGGGTGCAGGAAAAAATGATGCTATTTACTGAGTTCCCACCTGATTCAAAGGGGGGAGCATTTATGCGGACGGCATTTACATCTGAGTCAGGCAAGAGTGCTGAGCAGTGGATATATTTACCTGTACTAAGAAAAATTCGTCGAGTGACGATACGTGACCCTGGTGACCGCTTCTTAAATTCAGATCTAACATATCAGGATGTTAGTTTCCGTCCCATTGAAGATGATGAGCATTTCTATGTGGGTATGGAGGAGCTTGATGGTAAAACTTTATATAAGGTAGAAAGCACGCCGCGCTCAAAGGGTGGCTTATATTCAAAGCGTTTATTCTGGATTGAAAAAGGTAGTGATTCTGATGGATGGGAACAGTGTGTTGTTAAAAAAATCGCATACTATGATAGTAAAGGGATATTGCTGAAAGAGCAGCAACTAGACTGGCAAAAGGTAGATGGTGCCTGGATGTGGCGGCGAGTGGTGGTTACGGATGTACAAGAGCGACATGAGTCGATATTCGAGATGAGTGATGTCGAAGTTGATTCAGGATTAAGCGATCGTCAATTTTCGAAAAGAGCTATGAAGTCAGGTGTCGAGAGTCGAAATCGTTAGTTAGCACGAAAAGATATGTGTTTCAGAGAGGGCCATGTGATGACATGGCCTTTTTTTATGACGGTTGACACTGTATAACACTTGTTATACAATGTTATACTTGAATTATTTAAGTCTGAGGCTTGGAGGTCGAAAATGGAAGATAGACGTGAGGATGTTCGAAAAGCGGTGGCAGAACGAGGTTCTTCTATGCGCCAGCAGGCGCTCTCAATCGCAGCCAAGAGAAAGCAGGAGTATCTTGGTGCGCGAGTCCCAAAAGTACTGCGCGAAAAAATCTTGATGAGAGCAGATATGCTTGGAATTCCTGTATCTATCTTGATAAGGAATATATTGACTGATTATATTGAAAATCTTGCAGATGAAGAGCTCCCGTCGGCTAGATTAAGGGAGCCTGATGGCAAGAATAAGAAGGCATTCGATGAAGTGATTGGATGGGAAAAGTTGATGCTAAACAAAGAAGTGGTATGTACATGTTGCACGAAACAGCTCAATAAGGGCGATGAAGTAGTGTTTGGAATAGTGCCAGGTAAGAGTCATGTGATTTTATGCAAACAATGCAAGACACTAGAAGGAATCGGTTAACTTTAGCCCTGTCTGTCAGGGCGCTGACTATCGTGCTGGCTTTAGTGAGTGTAGTTACATCATGGGGGGTGTTGGCAGATGAAGGTGATGTAGAAAACAGCTATTTCAAAAGCTTCGTGAATGACTGGACATTTAATGGTTATTTGAAGAATGAAACGGCATATCGGTTTCGTGAGCCTCGATCCATAACCAAAATTAGAAATATATTGTCACTGGGCGGTCAATACTCTGTAAGCTCAAATGCATCTGTGACCTTTTCTGGCTGGACCTACTACGATCATGCGTACGACCTTTTTGACTATGAAACCATTTCAGCAAGGTCTGTTCGAGATGAATCTCAACCTTTAGTTTTTATCGATAATCTTGAGCAAGAAAAAGATTCACCTGGCGCTGAACTCAGGGAGTTATATTTAGATATCTTCACTGAAAATATGGACATCAGGCTTGGTAAGCAGTTTGTTGTCTGGGGGGTGCTTGAAGGTATGCGCCTGACGGATGAAATTAACCCGATGGATTTCAGAGAATTAATACTGCTTGATCTACTTGATTACCGCATACCGTTATGGACAGCAAAAATAGACTATTACGCAGAGGCGACAACATGGCAATTTTTATGGATACCAGATTTAAAGTTTCATAAGCCCGCGCCTCCTGGTTCTGAATGGGAGTTGTTGCAGAATGTACCCGATACGACAAGACCTGACTCAAGTAAATTAAGAAACTCTGAAGTTGGTATCAGATATACGAAAGAGGTTTTGGGAGCAGAGGTTGGACTTAGCTATTTGTACACCTGGGATGATTTCCCGGTTGTATTTAGAACATCAAAAATAGCCAGCACTGAAGAGCCAATATTTTTTCCAACTTATACTCGTTTGAATATGTATGGCATGACCTTTGTGGCACCAGTTGGTGGAAATATTATCAAAGGTGAATTTGTTTATGTGCCAGATAAATACTTTGGCTTGGAGAATGATACAGATATTGATGGCGATGGCTTTTTAGATTCTGATGGCATTCTACAAAAAAAACATATTCGCTGGGGATTGGGAGTCGATGTAAATATGTGGGGAATGGATATTTCTCCCGCGATTGCGCAATGGATAATCCTCGATTATGATCCCGTGCTTTTTCAGGATGAATACGACACCTCTCTGGCTCTTTTTATTCGCAAACCAATGCCAGAAAAATCAGCAGTATTTCAGCTGTTGTACATTAATCTTCTAAATGCCAGAGAGAGTTACGTAAAGCCTAAAATTACTTTTGATGTGACTGATCATTTTCAGATCGCAACAGGCATGGATGTGTTTTACGGGAGCTCATCAAAACTGGGTGTCGAGGCTCGGCGAGGGCGGGTATTTGGTGCAACTGCCGATACATCAGTTCAGAACGCGCAGTTTTTTGGTAATTTTCATAATAACTCCAGATTGTTTATGGAGTTTAAATATACATTTTAGTGTGTGCTATTTAGCATATTTCAAAGAAGGATGAGTTATGTGGGGTAGGTTATATAGGTATGTCGTTGGCTATCCTAAAATAATAGTAATCGCATTGATGCTGTTTACAGTGTTTTGTGCCATGCAGCTGGGTAAGTTGCAGTGGGAGACCGATGCGCGTGTGTATTTACCCAAAGGGCATCATGCCATTATTTATGATGAAATTGTTGCCGACACGTTTGGCGTAAAGAACTCAATATTGATTGCAGTCGTAAATGAGGAAAAGGGTGTATATAACCCGGAGACATTGAGCCGAGTCGCTCGAATAACTGAACAGGTAGCGAAGCTACCAGGTGTTTCAGCGCATCGTGTAATAGATGTTATGTCTATTTCAACCGCAAGTGCGTTTGTGGGTGATGAGGAGTCACTTGGGACAGAGCGTGTCATGAGTAAGCTTCCAGAAACACAAACAGAATTCGATAAGCTGCGTGATTCAATTGATCGCAATGCTGATCTCTTTGTTGGGAATATTATCTCGGAAGATCGCAAGGTTGCCATTATTCGAGCAAAGCTCAAGGAAGGGATTGCAAACAGATATAGTACATATTGGGCGATTAAGACGATGCTGGATAGTGAGCGTGGCCTGGATAGTGACTGGAGTGGCGGATGGAGTGACTCATCAGAATGGAATGACGGTGAATGGAATAGTGATAAAAAAGGAGCCCCAGGAAATAGTAAAGAAACATGGCCAGTGGGAATGGAACCAGATAATCTCGAAAAAGTCATAAGTGCAGATGAGAATGGCGATGTGTTGTATATGGCGGGTCGTCCAGTCATTGAAGTGACCTCAGGCTTGAGTGCACTTAAAGATATTCAGGTAATGATTCCATTATTGTGCGTAACGCTTGGTGTGATGCTGTTTTTATTTTACAGGACATGGCGCGGCGTATTCATCCCTATGTTGGTGATTACATGTGCGGTGATCTGGACGATGGGCACCATGGCGTTTTTGAATATACCAATGTATACAATATCGACCATGCTTCCAGTGATACTTGTTGCGGTGGGAATTGGAGACTCAATGCATGTGATGAGTCGATATTACGATCATGTTTTGAAAAATCCATATGAGAAATCAAGTGAAATAGTTACTGGTGTAATGGTTCAGTTAGCACCACCACTAATAACGACAACGATAACTACCGTGATTGGTTTTCTCGCGCTCCTGTTATCAGACATGCCGCCCTTTAAAATATTCGGATTGTTTACTGTGCTGGGAATAATATATTGCTGGTTGCTGTCGGTTGTATTGGCGCCTGCAATACTGACATTGCTTAAGCCAAAGGTAGGTGACTATCTCAAGAAGAAGCGATCATTAAGGGTGCATGAAGAAGATGGAGGTGTTGGGCGGTTTCTTGTTGGCTGGGGCCGTTTTGTAACGCGAAATAGCAATAAGATACTGATAGCGGTGATGGCTGTGTTCATAGTGTCAGCGTTTGGTGCCAGCAAAATGTACGTGAATTCGAGCTGGATGAGTGACTTTAGCAAAGAGAGTGAAGTTTCAGTTGCGAATGACTTAATAAACAGCAGGATGGATGGTTCGATTTTTCTGAATGTTGTGGTTGAGGGGCGTGTACCCGGAGCGCTTAAATCCCCGGAATTGTTGCGCAAGATAGAGGGTATGCAGCAGTATGTTGAGAAACATGCGCTTGTTGGTGACTCTATTTCAATCGTTGATTACCTCAAGAGCGTTAATAAAAATCTTAATGCCGGTAATACTGATTACGATCGAATACCAGAAACAGAAGCTGAGATAAACGAATTTCTTTTTTTACTGTCGATGTCTGGTCGGCCTGATGAGCTGGATGAAGTGATTGATTATGATTACCAGCAGGCTAACGTTTCGTTTCTAATCAAGACGGATGAGACGCAATATCTTAAAGAAATTATTGCGAAGGTAAATGATTACGTATCGCGAGAGATGACTGATTACGATGTCGATGTGAATATGGCGGGCTCTGCGAATAACTCTTATATCTGGGCTGACTTATTAATAGATAGTCAGATAATGGCAGTGCTGGTATCAAAGGCTGGGATTTTAATAATAGCCATATTACTGTTCCGTTCGGTAATACTGGGTTTGCTTACTGTGATCCCAGTTACAGCTACGACGTTGGTGGTTGCAGGCGGAATTGGAATACTGGGTATACCACTTGATGTATCGACAGCGTTAGCAGCGGGTGTGGCAATAGGAGTAGGTGTGGATTACGCCGTACACTACTTATATAAATACAGGGATGAAAGACGGAATTCATTAGGACATGACACGGCCGTCATTGAGTCAATGCGGAGTGTGGGAAAAACGGTTGTATATAATGCAGCCGTAGTAACCGCCGGATTTATGGTATTGCTTGCATCGCAATTTCCTCCGCATATTAAACTTGGTGCATTTATAAGTACGTATATGGTAATCAGTTGTGTGGCGGCCTTAGTATTGCTTCCTCTATTGCTGACTTTGATCAAGATGGGACATCAAAGTAAGGCTGCTTAATTTGTATGATTTAAGCATCAAGTGGTTAGCGCAGCTTATATTTATTATCTTTGCGATGATAGGTAGCGCAGTGATGGCTGAAGTTCGTTGGAGTGTGTCGCCAATACTTGGTGTGCATAGTCCAGATCTAGGTTTGATCAATGATAAAGTACTTGGTGCAAATTTGCCGGTAACTGGTGAACTCTTGTTACAAGATGAAGGCGGTCCACGTCAGGTCCGATATGATGTAGATAATCCACTTCCAAGGATAAAGTATGGTGCTGAGGCTGGTGTTGAGTTCCGCATGGAGCTCGATCAGAGGAATCATTTTGTAATAGGTCTGAGTTCCTGGGAAGGGGGCAGTACAGCACGTGTAAGAACGACATTGCCTTTTCAGAGCCGGCTTACAGAGACCGTATATAGGCGTCGTGCAAGCATTGCATACCTACAGTACTATCTTGGATGGCGCAGAGATCTGATCAAAAAACATAAAAAATATAGTATCTATAGCAGGCTTTTGTTAAATGAAGTATTCGATATTGATTTTCGTGAAAGCTTTGTGTTTGAGTTTACCGACACATCAAATGATGGCACAACATTTAAGCGTATCTCCAGGTTAGAAACTCAGGCAACAGGCCACTTGATGCTTCAGCCGGCAATCGGTGGTGAGTTTTTTCTGCGTGAGTGGCTATCAATCGGTGTTGATTTAGGTTATGCCTTTGGTTTGAATAAGTTCGAGCTAGGCAATGCTAACGTTAGTGATGATTTCCAGGCTCAGGATACAGTGTCGCTACAGTACCCGACAGGCGCTTTAAGTGATGGTAGCCAAAAACTGGGTTATTTAGCAGACGCGCAAGATGATGAGTATAAAAAGATGGAGCTTGATATGAACGGCTGGCGCGCCCTATTTAAAATTAATATCTATTATTGATGATGGTTATTTGATGCATCCTTATATCATTCTTTTTTTTACACTATCACTAGTGTCCTTGCCAGGATCAGTGGTCGCCTTGGATAGAGGGAAAGTACCCGTTGAGGTAGAAAGGCAGTCGTCAAAGACGCTAGATGAAGTTCAGCGAAAATTTGAAGCGGGTGATTTTTCTGAAGCATTGGTATTACTAGAGGGAATCCTGTCAGTTGATAAGAATAACGCTGAAGCACACGCAAAGACTGGTGCCGCTTTAATACAAATGGGACGTTTTAATGAAAGCGTTGTGCATTTAGAAAGAGCCGTTGAATTAGAGTCAGGTAATATTGAGTACAATAAATCATTGGCGTACTCCTATGAGTCCCGATTTCAATATGCTGATGCGATACGTATATATAGAAGTATTATTGATCTTGCATTACCTGGTGCTGGTGAGTACGCAGAGGCTATTAAGAAAATCACTTTTCTGACTGCGACCAGGCTTGAAAAAGAAGGGGATGCTGGTAAGGCGTTACACGTGTTTGATCAGCTCGCTATCAAGTACCCGGATGATTATTTGATCAGATACAACCTCGGATTGAGTTACTTTAGTTTAAACATAATGGACAAGGCATTAGTCGAGTTTAGAGAAGTTATTCGACTTAATCCAAAGTATGCAAATACATATCTGAATTTGGCGAGCATCTATGAAAGTCAAGGAGAGATGGAGCTTGCAATTGAGAGCCTCGAAACGGTGATTGCACTTGATCCTGAAAGTAAGCAAGGAAAGATAGCCAAAAAAAGATTGGCGGTAATTGAGGCTAGTTGGAATCCAGCAAATAAAACAGCACAGGCCCTTGATGAGGTTCAACGATATTTTGAAGCAGGTAATCTTGCAGGAGCGCTGAGTTTGCTTGAGCGGCTTCTTGCGGAAGACAAAAATAATGCCGAAGCGCATGCAAAGGCAGGTGTGATTCTAGTGCGCATGGGGCAATTTCATGAAGGTGTTGAACATTTGAAGAGGGCGGTTGAATTGGCGCCTGAGAATATTGCGTACTATAAATCATTGGCAGTCTCATATGAGTTTAAATCACAATATGATGATGCGATATTAAACTATAAAAGAGTAAAGGAGCTTGCTTCAGTTGGCTCTGTGGATCATGAACTGGCAAATAAAAAAATAGATTTTCTTATTGCGACCAAGCTGGCGCGAAGTGGGAGCGTGGATAAAGCATTGCCTATATTTGATCGACTTGTCCAAAAATATCCAGATGATGTTTCGATACGATATAGTCTTGGACTCAGTTACTTTTTTTTAAGGAGAATGGATGATGCATTCGCTGAGTTTGAAAAAGTCATTGAGCTAAATCCGAAGCATGCAAACGCATACATGAATTTGGCGAGTATTTATGAGAGTCGAGGTGAGATATCTCAAGCGATTGAAAGTCTGGAAACGGTAGTTTCATTTGATCCTGAAAGCCCGACTGGAAAAAGGGCGAAAGAACGTTTAGGCCTGATTGAGGCAAATTTAATTGCATCTAGTGGCAATCATCAGGATGCCCTGGATATTTTGAATGATGTTATCAATACTAATCCTGATAGTATACCTGCACTTATGTTAATGGGGCGCTCATATGCTCAGCTAGGAAAAATTGAATCCGCTGAAGAGAGTTATCAAAAGGTGTTGGCGTTAGCACCAAATCAATTAGAAGCAAAATCACAACTTGCAGGGTTGTATTTAATGTCGAAACGAGTAGGCCTGGCAATCGACTTATTAGAAAAAATCGTTATTGAGGGTGCTGGAACAAAGTATGCTGCTGAAGCTGAAAAGACGCTGAAGAATATTAGTGGAGAGAGCGTTTTTGAAAAGATGTCAGCCGAAGAGAAAACAGAAGTTATTGAAGCTTTTCTTTTAGACAGGATAAGCCGGAATCCAGAGGATATTGAGGCGCATTTCAAATTGGCGCAGTTTTATGCGCAGGCACAGCGTAAAGATGAGGCATATGAATCAATATCAAAAGCGGCAGCGCTAAGTCCTGATAGTGCGCAGATTTTCAGAATTAAAGGGTCGCTTGCAAGTGACCTGGGTAAGTTCGATGAGGCGATTTCATCATATTCAAGAGCTATTATGCTTTCGTCAGATCTGGAAAAGGCAGATGCAATGGCCAGCGCTCTTCGCCTGGCAGTGGCACGGAATAGCTTTAATGATGGCAAGCTGGGTATTGCAGAAAGAGAATTCAAAGAGATCATTACAGATAATCCTGATAACGTTCTGGCCTATTTCTATCTGGGTTTAATCTATTCACGTGAGGAGTCATTTTTGAAGGCAGTAGATTCCTATGAAAACGTAGTGAGGCTTGCCCCTGGGAATTTTGGTGCACGTTTAAATCTTGCTGGAACCTTTGAGCGCTTAAATCAGGAAGAAGATGCGATTAGTGAATACCGTAAAATATTACAGGAAAACCCAGATGAAAAGGTTGCGAATGATGTTAAGGCGAGGTTGTTTGCAGCAGAAAAGAAAATAAAAGGAATGACCGCTAGCATGGGCTATGCCATGACATATGATGATAATTCTGTGGCGGATGATGCAATCGTTAGTGCGAGTGATGAGGTCCGTTCCAATATGTCATTTAATATCGCATACCAATATAAAATGCAGAACGGCATTAGATTGCGTCTTTCAACATCACCAACATACTCGACCTACCACAAAGAACAGTTTGATTTTCTGAATACAAGTAATACGCTATCTGCAACCGTTACGCCAGGGCGGTATACCATGGTGGGTGGCTATACCAAAAGAACTTCCAAAGGATTGCTGACCGAAAGGCGCAGTAGTTCAGCCGATGTGCTATTTGCCGAAATCATGACGAGAGCTAAATTCAGAAAGCTTTATGATATTTTTTCCGATGAAAAAGTGATGACTGGTTTTACGCTGACATCATCAAAGACAAACTTTGATTCTGCATCGAACAATCTCTTTAGTGCATTATCTTATCGTCTGGGTGGCGATATTAGTCAAAATCTTGATGAACGATCGACTGTTAAGCTGGGTTATAGTTATGTCCGAAATGATAATACCGAGATTCTGGCGAGCGATTATGCCTATCGTAGCCATCAGTTGAATTTAAGGCTGGAACGTCGATTTAAAAGTGGAATTACTGGCAACGTGGGCTACGGGTATACGATCAGTCGGTATGTGAACCGGGATTCATTTTTACAGCAGTATCGGAAAAATAGCACTCACAACCTCTCAGGAGGAGTGGCTTATTGGATGAGCAGGAAAATCAGGTTGTTTGCAAACTATGCTTACGTTAAAACCAGCTCTAATCTGGATATTACGACGACAATAACGGGAGATCAGTTTTTTAATCAAGGGCTGCGAGCGCAGAGTACCTCTTTGGGGGGCTCTAACAGAAATTCTATAACAGCAGGTTTTAATCTGCTGTTCTAGAATTTACAGGCTAGTCCCTTAGTGCGTTGAATGCGGTGACTGCCCATGCCAGTGACGCTCCGGCAAATATCGTCAGCACCATCAGTCCCTGCGCGAACACGGCAAGATCCGGCGTCGTGCTGAGCACCGCACGTATTGCATCGACAGCATAGCTGATGGGGTTTGCAGCGGAGATAAGCTGGATCCAGTCCGGCATGAACTGCTCGGGTACTAGTGCTGATGAAAAGAAGATCAGTGGTAGCGTCATCAGGTTGCCGATCATCACCAGCGGTTCTTCGCGTTGCAGTGCAATTGCGAAACCATTTGAAAGTGCAGCAAAACCAACGCCTAATAGAAAGACAATCAACATCGCCATCAACAGATAGATGGGGTTCATGTTGAGTGTGGCACCCAGTACCCATGCAACCAGTAACATAATGATCGCCTGTGCGATCACCTGTGCCGAAGAGTGCAACACGCGGCTAAGGACAATTGCAATGCGTGATACTGGCGAGACCAGCATCTTATCGACGGTACCGGCAGTGATCTCGCGTAACAGGCTGACGCCGGACCACGAAGAGCCAAACAGTACTGTCATCACCAGGATGCCGGGCACCATAAAGCCCATGTAATCCTGGTCGCCGAGTTGCACGAAGTCTTTAAATAGCTGTCCAAAGATCAGCAGCCAGATGAGCGGCTGGATCAGTGTGAACAGTGTCCACATTGGCATGCGCATGGTGATGCGCATGTACTTGTTAAATAGATGCCATGTATCTGCAAGCATGGGTTATTTCTCTCCGCCGTCTTTGTTTTTGTTCCACTCGTTATTTTGCCAGTCGCCCTGTTGTGACTCGCCCCACTTCTGTGCACTCTGTGCATCAGTGATGGTGTCACTTTCGTTTTTCTGATCGGGCCACTTGTTATCTTTAGACCACGCCCCCTGTTGCCACTGGGCCTCATTTTTATTGTTGGTATCAGCTTCATTGGCATTGTCTTTATCCTGTAACCAGTCGCTATTTTTCCACGCCTGGTTATCGTCGCCACCTTCGGAGTCGCTATCATCTGCTCCCCACTGGCTCTTCCACTTGCCGCTGTTACCACCTTTGCCTGCCCACTGTTTCCACCATTCATCACCCTCATCTTCCTTAACTTCGAGAATACTGGTGCCGGTGTACTTGAGAAAGACATCATCAAGCGTTGGGCGAGAGAGTGAGAGGTTGGCGATCTTTGCATCGTTATCAGCAGCGACTGCCATCAATGCGGCTACATTGGAGCCGCCATCCTCAACATACAGGTGCAGTTTGTTATCTTCCCATGAAGTGTCTTTAATGTAAGATTGTTGCTGAGCATAATGAAAGAATGCCTGTTCATTTTTACCGACATCATCAAAGGTCACCGTGATTGAATCGCCATGAATGCTGTTTTTCAGCGCGTCGGGAGTGTCGATCACCTGTACCTTGCCGTTGTTGATGATCGCGACCTGATGTGACAGATTGTCTGCCTCTTCAAGATAGTGAGTGGTTAGCAGGATAGTGAGCCCAAATTCCTTGTTGAGTTTGTCGATGTGTTTCCACAGGATTTTGCGGTTCTTGATATCGAGCCCTAGTGTTGGTTCATCAAGGAATAGAATCTTGGGGCGGTGAATTAGCGCGCAGGCGATATCGAGTTTTCTACGCATTCCACCAGAATAGGCGCTCACAAGATTATCGATGCTGTTGTCGAGTTCAAAATAGCCTGCAAGCTCTTTGATTCGCGCGTTGATATCGGCCTTTTTCATACGATACAGGTGGCCTTGCAACACCATGTTCTCGCGTCCGGTCAGGAAGTAATCGATACCGGTCTGTTGCGCCACGACCCCGATCGCTTGACGAACCTCCAGGGAATGGGTGTCGACATCGAAACCTGAGACAACCACCTTGCCTTCATCAAAGCCACATAGCGTGGAGGCGGCACGTATTGTGGTGCTTTTGCCCGCGCCGTTAGGCCCCAGCAGTGCCATGATCTCGCCCTCTTTGATATCAAGGTTGAGTGCATCGACGGCTCTGTTGTCGGGGGGATAGATTTTGGTCAGACCTTTAATCTGGATCGCAAGGTTTGTCATTGTTGTCTATTCAGCCATTTAGTCAGTAGAATTATGCAGAACGCATAGTATATCTCTCTTTTTCGGCAAATCACAAAGCAGCTTAAGGACGGCTTGGCTATAATGTCAGGCTATGATGGTAATGAATAAAAGAGTGGTCATCTGATGCGTGTACTCGGGATTGAGACCTCCTGTGATGAGACCGGTGTTGCGATCTATGATGCCGAGCGTGGCCTGCTTTCTGACATGCTCTACAGCCAGGTGGCGATGCACGCTGAATATGGCGGAGTGGTGCCTGAGCTAGCGTCTCGCGACCACGTGCGCAAACTGCTGCCGCTGATCCGTGAGGCGATGCAGCAGGCTGGTACCACACGTGAGCAGATTAATGGCATCGCCTATACCGCAGGGCCAGGGCTAGTGGGCGCACTGCTGGTGGGGGCCGCGGTTGGGCGCAGTCTTGCGTGGGGATGGGATGTACCCGCGGTTGGGGTGCACCACCTCGAAGGGCACCTGTTGGCGCCGATGCTGGAGGAGAAGCCACCACCGTTTCCCTTCATTGCACTGCTGGTCTCGGGTGGCCACACTATGCTGATTACGGTTGAAGGCGTGGGGCGCTACAAGATCATCGGTGAATCACTCGATGATGCCGTGGGTGAGGCCTTCGATAAGACCGCTAAATTGCTCGATCTTGGTTATCC
>CALZMY010000142.1 GCA_945788675.1 uncultured Gammaproteobacteria bacterium
ATCCTGCGATTAACAAAGACCACTGGGTCTTTCAAATTGCCGTAGCGTTCCAGATTATATACCTGGTATTCTACGTCGTTTATTTTATTATGAGTTTCTTTTTTCCGCGTAGTTCGAGCAGCAGTTAGATTAAGGAACAAGCGACGTCTCGAGTAAATAAATAGAAGAAAATACCTGTTTTATAGCCATTGCCTTGAAGAATCTTGCAAGCGTTACGGTGTTGCAGTACACGCCTATGTTCTGGTGAGCATGGTATCTCGCGAGTAATGCAGCTAGTGGGTAATCGCTATGTGCAATACATCAAAATGATTGTTTAAATCTGATATCGAAACGATGTTAAGGCGTACTATTGGCCAATCTCACAGAGGACGAGCGCAGCATGGAACGCGAGTATAGATGAGGGGTGTTCTTATGTGCCTCTGAGTAGTTTAGGGAACCTCTGATTAATTCCGTCATGTGTCAGGCGACCGTAGAAAGTACACCCAAGGGTATTTCACCCTTGCGGTACGAGCGAAGCGTGACGGAGACCACCGGGAATACCTTTAGGTATTGGAAGTCCAAATCCTTTAGGGCGGCAATCTCAGCACTATAAGACTCATCAAGTTAGGAGATTGCTTCGTCACTTCGTTCCTCGCATCACGGGCACTTCCTTCGGTCGCCTGACAATTAATCAGAGGTTCCTTAGTAATTTAGTGCGGTTTAGTGAGAGCGGTGAAGGCTTGGCTGGTGTGTGGATAGATAATAAATATGTTATATATTGCTATTTATCGAATGTGGATATTGCAACTCTAGTTAGTAACACGTAGGCTAAGTGCTATAGTATTTTTCGGTATTGCACTCTAACTATGGAACAAGGAAGCAGATAATTAAGTCTGGAATTGGTTCTTGAGGTATGAAATGTATACAGCTCATTATAATTTACGTAAACCCCCGTTTAATATCACACCTGACCCTGATTTCTTCTATGATGGCGCTAGCCATAAAGATGGGTTGGCGTTTTTGCGTGGCGCATTCGATCAGTATCAGGGGATTCAGGTTATAACTGGGGCGCCAGGGACAGGAAAAAATATGTTAATCCTGGAGTTTTTGTCAGGATTACAACAATATAAAGTTAAAACGGTTAGGGTTACCAGTACTAATTTACTGGTTGATGATTTTCTTAAGACAGTGGCAAGTCAGTTGCACATTTATCCAGCAGGTGTCTCCCGCGACACTGTTTTAGAGGATCTGGAAAAATACTTTTTCGAACAATACCATCTGGGCTGTAGGGTGATACTGTGGATTGATGATGCTGATAATTTACCAACTGAGTCATTGGCGGTATTAAGGAAGTTGGCCACCTTTCAGGATGATAATAAAAAAGTTGTACTTGTTATTCTTTCAGGACAGGAGGAATTAAAACAAAAACTAAAAGAATCTTGTTTTACACTTGAACCTTTAGGTGAACTGGAAGTTGAGAATTACATACAACACCGGCTGCACCACGTGGGATGGAAGGGGGATATTCCAATATCAGATAACGCATTGGTTCGAATTTACGCCTACAGTCAGGGTGTCCCCCGATTTATCAATATACTGTGTGGTAGATTATTAATGGTAGCTGGTCTTGAAGAGCGCAATTACATAGATGTGGAGGATGTAGAATCAGTAGTAAGTGATATTCGGCAAGAACCTATCAACAAATGGCTGCCATCATGCGATGAAGTAGAGCAGGTACATGCTCAAATTTCTTCAACTGGGCTTACTCGTGAATCAGCTGTAGAACTAACGGGCGATATACAACAAGCAGTTCATGACCCGCAGATGTCATCTACCATTTCAGCTGATTATGAAATACTTGAACAGAGTCAGATGCTTCTATCTTTTGGATCTAAGTTGCACGAGTCTCATCATATTAAATATCAAGACGTGAATGTGTCAGACCAGATTAATCAACTCGATTCTAGAATAGAGCAATTTAAACAGTATCATAGTGAGCAAGCTCATGCGGGCCTGGAGGCATCTGCTCGCTGTTTCTATAAACAGCTAATTGAGCATGGCACTTCAAGAGAGCGAGCGCGCGCTCATGAGGATATTAGCGATGAAGAATATCAGTCCATACTCGCTCTTGGAAAAAATGGGCGTCGTACCGGTGTTGCCCGCTCAGTTACGCTACAGAATATGTGTAAAGTTATCGATGTAGCGAATCAGAACATGAAATGTATTAAATTAGGTGTGTTAGGGTATGCGCATAATCTTGAAACAATGTTTAAAGATATTTCAGGATATGATATTTCCTTTGAGGTCAGTAAAGAAGCTGATTCATCGGTATTGGTGTGGCGTATTAGTATTTCAACTGATGTAATACTCTATCTGATTGGGTTACCAATTAACGACTTTGCCAAAAATGATGAGTATACTCAGCTTATGGATCGGCTAACAACAGCAACTGTAACGACCTCTCTAAAAGATGAATTAACAGCAGAGGAAAAAATCTCGTTATTGAATTCTCTAATACATTGTGGACCAGAATCCTCGAAACTTATTGGTCCATATGTCGATCAGTTAAAAAGTAAATCACATTTCTTTTTTCAGGGTGATGCGACGATACCCAATATAAGTGATAATAGTAACGCGGAAAACTTGATGTCAGCTGTGTTATTTCCGAATTCAACTGACGTAAAAACTGTAGCAAGTATATGAGCCGACTCAATACAACGCTATTATTGTATTCAATTTAGAGGGAGGGGGAAGTATGGAACAGAGTATATCTAGTGTACTTAGTAGTTTTTTGGACATAGGCGGAGTGCAGTCCGCTGCACTAGTTGGTCGCGATGGATTTGTTATTGATAGCGTTACAACTGAAAAAGTTGACATGGAGGCATTAGGTGCGATGGTGGCAACCGCAATAGGTACTTCAGAGTCTTTGGGGAATGAGTTTAATTTGGGCAGGATGTCACAGTATCTGGTCGAGTTCGATCATGGAAAGGTGATTATCGCCGCTGCCGGTGACGATATATTGGCAATATTCAGTGATGCTTCGGCCGTGATTGGTGGCGTTCGTTATTTAGTTAAAAAGCGAATTCCCGATTTAATTGCTGCAATGTAATTTTTACTGAAAAGGGATCCATGTGGTTTCAGGTTTGACCGAAAGACTTGGTCGTTTTCTTAGTATCGATGGTGTATCAGTAGTCGCGGTGATAAGTCGTGACGGATTTGTTATTGATAGTGCTGGGTGTACCGATATTGACCTGGATAGTTTAGGGTTGATGGTAGCGACTGCCGATGAGGAGGTTTTTCAGGCACAGACACTTATCGAATTAGATTGCCGTCGTAATCAACTACTCCGTGACGATAAGAAAAAAGTTTTAATGGGGCAGGTATCTGAAGAAATAATAGCGCTAATTGTCGATGAGTCGAAAGCCCCGGGCTGGATATACTCTCATATTAAATCTAACCTAAATCAACTTGCTGATATATTGGTTCCTTCTGATAGAAGGAAAACTGGCAAAAAGAAGATATATCGTTATGCCTCAAATTCAAAAACGGGGGGATATTCTGAGTTAAAACAGGCGCCCAGTAAAGCGGAGCCAGATGTATCTGATTTTACTTTGGATAGCCGTGAATTAAATGAATTAGTACAGCTATCGACTGATTTGTTTTCTGTTGTCAGGGAATCATCGACTCTGTCAGCATCAGACTCGATGTATTCTCGCTTTTTGCATCTATTAAATGGTTTGCATTGCATGGTGCAAAATGAAAAGAAAAATAATATTCATAATTCTGAACTCGTTGATATAGTATTTAAATTACAGCATATTTTGCTTGATTCTACTTCTAACTACTACAAGATGTTAGCGCTAACGGAACAGGCGGAAGGCGAGCTGGTTAAAAAACACTTCGGTTTATTTAAAGATATCTATTCTCTTGATGAACATATCGATCCTGACTACTCTTGCGTTCTGAAAATTAGCAAAGCTTATTTAGTTTTGCGATCACCAGGACGACGCTGGCTTTATGACTCTAAACACGCTATCGGCACTAAAGGGCGTGAGGTTGCCAGGCAGGTAGCTCATCATGAATGGATAAAAAAAGGAAAAACATTCGCATCACAATCTGTCACGGAAAATCTGAAGAACAATTTGAATAGTGATCTATTGAAAAAATTAGGTGATCGAGGAAGTCATACTTTGCGAAGCATTGTAGGTGGAGTAAAACGGCTTTATTCTGACCTCAAAAGTAAAAAATAATAACGCTATGAACGATAGTTGCCAGGTCTTATGTGATTCAATCTAAGAGCTCAGGAGGTTAGCATGAGTAGAGTTAAAGAACTGTTTGACGAGTTGTCGCCGTTGCTTAACTACAATGAAAATGACTGGGTTGTTTTACAGCAGGAAGCGACACATATCACGAGCTGGATTCCAGATATCGTCTCCGTTTTTTATGACACAGTTTATGCGTCCTCTGACACTAATAAAATATTTCACGAAGGTGAACGTGTAAAGCTGGAAAAAACCCTGGAAGAGTGGGTGTTGTCGCTAGCGGGTGGCCAGCAACAAGATAGTTTTTGGGAGCATCAGTGGGTTATCGCATTATTGCATGTACAACGAGGTGTGAAGAATCTATTCATGTTGGGTATGATGTGCCGGGTACAACAAGTCGTATTACAGAAGTGCATGGAGCACTATGAGAAAGAAAGAGCCTCAGAAGTATATAGCGCCTTTCATAGAATCAGCTGGGCCATCGTCACCCTTATTGCAGAGTGTTATGGCGAAGTGCTTTTGAATAGCACCGAGGAAGGTTTGTCGAGAGTGGGTATGAACCCTGCCTTGTTGCAGCGTATAAAAAATGTTCAAATCAAAAAAATGATCGAGGAAACAGAACGCCAGGCGTGACAGAGTACTCGCATGCTTCGAGTTTCGGATGAAGTAAGGGGAAGAAGACATATGGGAATGATTCTCTCTGTTTGAAGTGGTAATCTTACGTTTTGTTTGCTTAGGAAAAGGAGTTTCCGATGCCAGGAAAGTCAAGGATGTATATTCCCGGTGCTCTCAGTCACATCGTCCTGTGTGGTAGTGATCGTCATTCCTGTTTCTTCGAAGAAGAAAATATCTGTTTTAGAGCCACTGTCTAGTAGGATCCCGCAAGCGTAATGGTGTAGCAGTGCACGCCTATGTTCTGCGTGCATTTCTTGATGACGTCCTCTGATGAGCATGGTATCTCGTGAGTGATGGAGCTAGTGGATAATCGCCACTTTCAACACATCAATAAGCGTTATGGTCGCTCTGGGATGTGGTGAAGATGGCACTAAGCTTGCCTGGTAGATCGCCTGCCTGGTTGGCTCATTATTAATGGCCGTTCGAGGCGAGAATGAGTGCTGATAATAGTTCTTGTTTAGTGGCGAGTTACCTACATTCAGATAATATAATTCTTACAATGGCAGGTTTTAAATTCGCGTGGAGTCTATGGTAATTGATAGAGATACTATTTTTTATGCCGTTATACTCTTATAGTTAGTAGGATTTTTATGTGGTTTTTTCTGCCATATTTATTTTTCTTCAAAGGGAATTGGAGGCTTTATGATGCATACCCTGGATACTTCTCGAAAACAGAATCTGGCAGACGACTTGCGCCACCGTTTGAACAAGGGGGTAGAGTTACCTGTCTTGCCTGAAATTTCTCGTGAACTGATTTTTTTCCGGAATCGGGTGAATGCAGACATACCTGGTCTGGTTGCTATTGTGCAGAAAGATGCCGTGGTGTCAGCGCAGCTGCTGCGTCAGGCAAGAATGTCAATCTATGGCTATGGCGCAAGGATTAAAACAGTTGATGATGCAATAAAACAGGTGATTGGTTTTGATGGTGCCTTGCATCTGGCGCTGGGCCTGTCAGCAGGTAAAAGTCTGCGAATCGAGCAGGATGGTCCACTAGGCATGAAAAACATGTGGCTTAATTCACTACAGACGGCGGTGTTGACTCATGCGCTTGCGAAAGAGTTGCCTGTGTCGAGTCGCCCTGATCCTGGATTGAGTTATCTTGCTGGCCTTATGCATGATATCGGTTTTTTGTTAATTGGGAGCCTGTACCCGCATGAGTTTTCCAAGCTGAACAGGGTGATTGAAGAAATAGATGAGATGCATGCACGCGAACGGGAGTACCACTTTATTGGCTTAACTCACGACATGGTGGGGAGTATGTTATTACGTAACTGGGGCTTGCCTGAAGAAATTGTTGTGGCTGCAGCAGAGCATCATTTTTATGATTATGATGGGCCTCATGCTATTTATGCAAAGCTTGTATACCTGGCAAATCTGCTTATTAATAATGATGGTGTTGTGTGTTCTGAGAACAGCATGGCAATGTTTGAAAAACTTGCTCTTGATGAAGTGGCAGTGCAAAGGAGTTTAGAGAGTTTGAATGAGATGAGATCAGAGCTTGAAGAAATGGTATATGAGCTTGTTGCCTAGTTTTTAATATAATGTTGTGTTGGTTGGAAACAGGGAGTGCTATGTCGTGTTGCTTCTCGTACCCGTAAGGCACTTATTTCAAAGGTTCTCTAACTATCGAGAGTGCTATTTATAACCGATCAAAATAACGAGAAAAAAAGTCATCCAGACCGTTCCGATAATAATCGATTCGGCTGCTATGGATTGCGTCGTTATGCCCACCCTCTAGCTCAAGGAATTGTTTGGGAGGATTGGCGATTTTAAAAAGCTGCTCGCCATGGATGAACGGAATGATCTCGTCCTCCCGACTATGGACGATCAGCAGCGGCGCGTTAATTAATGGCAGACGATCGATTGTCTCGTAGCGGAAACGGCTTAGCCAGCGAACTGGAAGATAGGGGTACAGTTCGGCGGCCAGGTTGGGTAATGTCGTGAAGGTTGACTCCAGTATCAGCGCACCAGGGGGATGGCGTTCGGCAAGCTCCGCTGCGATGGCTGCACCTAGTGAACGGCCCATGATAATGATCTGATCATCACGATAGCCCTGCTGCTGTAGATATTGCCACGCCGCCTCGGCATCACGGTAGGTTCCTGTCTCATCGGGCTTACCCTCGCTGTGGCCGTAACCACGGTAGTCAAAGATCAGGATCGAAAAGCCAAGATTGTGTAGTATTTCGAGTGTGCCAACTCGATGACTGATATTGCCAGCATTGCCGTGACAAAATAGCACAACACCGCGTTCATTGGGTGTTGCTAGATACCAGGCGTCGAGTCGTAGTCTGTCTTCGGTAGTAAGTGTTACGTTGCGGTATTCGAGCCCCGCATCGGCCGGTGTGACATGGTGGTCACGACCAGGTAAGTTGGGCAGATATAACATCGCTCCCTGGTTGAAATAGGTGTAGATGACGAGGAGTAGATAACCGCTTACCAGCAACAGCACACTACTGCTCGCGCTTCTCGTCATGCCTGGTGTGCCGTTGCGTTTCATCATTTAAGCATCATGACAATATATAAAACTGTGCGTTACAAAAAATGCACAGGGAGGCATTGCCTTCCTTTTTTGGTGCCGCGCACCTTTTGCTTATTGTGCTTTGACTGTGCCTACGTTCTGACTAACTACCTTGTAACCCTGCAGCTCTTTTGGCAACGCTTTTTCAGTGCAGGGGTGTTTGCCATCCAGGCCAATTATGATCACTGTTTCCTCTTCTGACAGGCCGATGCCGATTGAGACTACACCCGGCAGGGCCATTAGCTCTGCCTGGTGTTTTTCTTTTGCCTGCTGGATGGTCATGGTCATATCGGTGTCCGCCATGCTTACTGTGAATGCACAAAATAATAAAAGAATGATAACCTGCTTCAAAGGCTCAGGCCCAGGGCAGAAAAGACATTTTCCATACGATTGATAATCGTTGTTGAATCACTCCCGGCAAATAACAACCCCACCAGCTTTTTGTCATTGTCCAGCACCGCGGATCCACTGTCACCACCCTGGCTCATTGGGCCGGCCAGGATCTGGTCCGTAAAGCGGCCAGTCAGACCTCCGCCGTACTGGACATTGACGGTGACATCGATCTGGTCGATGGTCCCTGTGGTGTATTCTGTGGTGCGACCACTTTTCTGGATGGCCATGCCCAATAGCCCTGGTGTCATACCGCTGATGGTACCGATGCTGAGGATGTCGTCGGTGACGTCACCGTCATTGAGCGGTTTCGCAATGGCTGCATCGACCAGATTGTCTTCTGCCTGGATCCTGACCGCCTGCAGGCGGGTATTGCGCCCCATGGCGGCGGCAAATAAATTCAACGCCGAGGCAAAACTGTTGCCGATTGGACAATCACTGGGTGAATCAGTACCACCACTCAGGCTCATAGGAATAAACTCCAGCAGGTTGGCGATATGGTCGTCCGGAAATTTACCGCCATCAACAGGACCCGGTTGCAGAATGGCGTCGCCAACCTCAGCGGCATTACTGTTGGCGAGTACATGATTATTCGAAAGAATCACCCGTTGACCGTTTTTTTTCACAATACAACCGAATGTCCCTGCTGTAATATCGCGGTGACCGATGCTGACACCGCCGGGTGCCGGCCGGTGACGTTGGGTGTGGCTGTTCAGGGCGCGTATTCGCCCGGTTTCGACCACATCGGTTATGATGCCATCGATCTGGCCTGGTACCAGATCCTTGCTGGTGAGTTGTGTCTTGGGGAGTTTCTTTTCGACCGAACAGATTATCGAAAGTTCTGGGCTCTTCTGGCCGTCACTGGATTTATAACCGATACCGGTGGCCAGGACATTGTGCTTTTTTAGTAGATCATTACAGGCATGATGAAGCACTTCTTGTGTGGGTTTGATGTCTTCAGCCATAGCGCTCTCCTTGTTGACTTGTTGGTTAGAACCTTTTCTTATTCTACTCCTCTTTGGAGTCTTGGAGTCTTGGGTCGGTAATTAGTTCGTGTTGCCTGTGAAATTTTGTACTAATGCTTAGAGTGAGCTGATAAGAATGACAGTTTGTTTGATATGTATCAATTAGTATAGGCGGTGTGCACGTTTACCGCGCTATATTTATCCCCTGTAATTCCCTTGCTGTTGCGGGTTCAGACAATTTATTCGCATCAGGTATCAGGTGTCAAGATAGCCTGCCATGTGTGGCGCTATCAGCCCCACGCGCATTTTGCGTGGTGAGCGTCCAGGTACAATGCTATCCCTTGCCTGAGTATGGCAAGAATAAACGTCCTTTTCTCAGAAGGCCATCAGATGCCTTACCCAGGCTGTTGCGGTAAGATGTAATTATAGCGCTTCCGATGTTATTTGAGTCGCTTGGGGTCTGGGATCTGTAGACGTTCTGTCAGGGAACAGGGGGGGTACCGTGATGCGTAGCAATATCCAAACAGATGACCGCGTTCGTTTCTGGGTAACCTCAATCCCAATGATTGGGATCGCATTACTAATATCTACGCTCTGCATCGATGGTGCATCTGCCGCCGATAATGACGGCTATGCGGATCTGCGTGAAGCGATGATCCGCGCGATCAATGTCGATGTCTCGATCACCCGCTTCAGCACCGGCAAGGAGACATTCGATAGTCGTGTGATGGGGGCGATGCGCAAAGTACCGCGCCATCAGTTTGTGCCGCGCAGGGTGCAAGATGACGCCTACGAGAATAGGCCCCTTCCTATCGGCTACGGACAGACCATCTCCCAGCCCTATATTGTAGCGCTGATGACCGACCTGCTCGGCGTCGATGAAGACGATGAGGTGCTGGAGATCGGCACCGGCTCCGGCTACCAGGCCGCGGTGCTCGCAGAGCTGGTCAGGCAGGTCTATTCGATCGAGATCATCGCGCCATTGGGAAAGCAGAGTGCAGCACGGCTCGCTCGTCTGGGCTACCGCAATGTCGCAACGCGTGTCGGCGACGGCTACTATGGCTGGGAGGCGCATGCCCCGTTCGACGGCATCATCGTTACCGCGGCGGCCAACCATATCCCGCCGCCGCTGATTAAGCAGCTTAAGCCGGGCGGTCGCATGATCATCCCGATTGGAAGCTGGTTCTTTACCCAGCAGTTGATGCAGGTGGACAAGACCCTCGATGGGCAGATCAAGACCCGCCAGATCCTGCCGGTGAGATTTGTACCGTTAACCGGGGATCACTAGTCTGGATTTTGGCGAAAAAGTCCCATGTCGATACCATTAGCGCCGCGCCCTCCATTTTCGCTTTTCCTCGCGATCTCGCTGATCTCTACCGCGGCCCTGAGCTACGAGATCCTGTTGATGCGGCTGCTGTCGATCATCCAGTGGCACCATTTTGCCTATATGATCATCAGCCTGGCGTTGTTGGGTTATGGTGCCAGCGGTAGTTTTCTTGCGCTCTGCCGACGCTGGCTGGAAGCGCATTTTATGTTGGCATTTGTGATCAATGCGGTGCTGTTCGGCCTCTTGATGCCGGCCTGTTTCGCCATCGCTCAGCAGTTGCCATTTAATCCTCTTGAACTGGTATGGGATGGACGTCAGCAACTCTATCTGTTGGTCAACTATCTGCTGTTTACGATCCCCTTTTTTTGCGCGGCGAACTGTATCGGGCTGGTGTTTATCAGATACAGGGCGTCGATTGGTCTCATCTATCGTGCTGATATGCTGGGTGCGGGGTTGGGGGCATTGGGGGTTGTTCTGTTGCTGTTTATGCTACCGCCCCAGAGATGCGCTCCCTTACTCGGCTCGCTGGCGTTGCTGGCGGCTGCGCTGGCGATGTGGCGCTCGCTACCGCGTTGGCCAGTTGTCCTGTTGGTGGTAAGTGGTCTGCTGCTGCCTCTGCTGTGGCCGCAGCAGTGGTCGACGCTACGTCTCTCTCAATATAAGGGGTTGAGTCAGCAGCTGCAGGTGATGGATAGTGAGGTTGTCGCGGAGCGTTCGAGTCCACTGGGGCAGCTGAGCGTGGTGCGCAGTCCCACCATTCCGTTTCGTTATGCGCCGGGGTTGAGCCTGCATAATACCCAGCCACTGCCCGAGCAGCTGGGGCTGTTTACCGACGGCGATGCCTTGAGTGTAATCACGCGTTACCTTGGCGAGCGCGATACGCTCGCCTATCTGGATCAACTCTCCTCGGCACTCCCTTATCATCTGCTGCAACGCCCGAAGGTGTTGATTCTCGGGGCCGGCGCCGGCAGTGACCTGCTGCAGGCGCGCTATCACCGTGCGGCAGAGGTCGATGCCGTGGAGATCAATCCGCAGGTCGTCGCGCTGATGGAGGATGAGTATCGTGACTATTCCGGCGGTATCTACCATGCCGATGGGGTGCGTCTGCATATTGATGAGGCGCGCGGTTTTATCGAGCGGAGCAGTGCGCAGTATGAGCTGATCCAGCTGGCGCTGCTCGATTCGTTTGCGGCCTCGAGCGCCGGTGTGCACGCGTTGAGTGAGAGCTACCTCTATACCGTTGAGGCGCTACAGGCGTATATCGACCATTTGCAACCCAATGGTATTCTGGCGATCACCCGCTGGATGAACCTGCCGCCACGGGATAATCTCAAACTGTTCGCAACCGCTATTGATGCACTAGAGGAGAGTGGGGTCACTAAACCCGGCGAGCACCTGGCGCTGATTCGCAGCTGGAAGACAGCAACACTGTTGATCAAAAAAGCGCCGTTCACACCGCAGGATGTCACAGCCATCGAGGCCTTCTGTGAACAGCGTTCGTTCGATATCAGTTACCATCCCCAAATGACGCTGCAGCAGGCTAATCGCTTTAATCTCCTGCAACAGCCCTATCTGTATCTAGGGACAGCGGCGCTGCTGGGTGATAGCCGTGATGAGTTTGTCGCGCAATATAAGTTCAACATCGAACCGGCGACCGACGATCGTCCCTATTTCTTTCATTTTTTCAAATGGGACGCTTTAACGGAGCTGTTGTCGCTGCGCGGACAGGGCGGGCTGTCACTTCTGGAGTGGGGCTATTTGATTCTGTTTGCGACGCTGTTGCAGGCGCTGTTGGTGAGTTTGCTGTTAATCGTCCTGCCATTATGGTGGACCCATCGAAAGGCAGTGGCAGGGAAGCAGCGCAGGCTGGGTGTCAGCTATTACTTTGTCGCGCTGGGGCTGGCATTTCTCTTTATCGAGATCGCCTTTATCCAGAAATTTATACTGTTCCTGGCCCATCCGCTCTATGCGATTGCGGTCGTATTATGCGGTTTTCTGATCTTTGCCGGCCTTGGTAGCGGTTATTCCGCCCGTTTATCCGAGCGGTTAAAGAGGTCGGGGCTGGCCCCTGTCAACGTCGCGGTGGTAGGGGTTGTGATTGTTGCGCTTCTCTATCTGGTGTTGTTGCCACCACTGTTCCAGTGGTTGATGCCGTTGCCGGATCTCGCCAAGGTTCTGGTCTCGTTATCATTGATCGCGCCACTGGCATTTTGTATGGGGATGCCTTTTCCAATGGGGTTGGCGCGTGTTGCGGCACAGATGCCGGAATTCATCCCCTGGGCATTAGGGTTGAATGGCTGTGCCTCGGTGATTAGCGCCATCCTCGCGACGATCCTCGCGATCCATTTTGGCTTTGTGATTGTCGTGGTCGTGGCACTGCTACTGTATGTGTCGGCTGCGATGGTGATGGCTGTATCGGTTAACTCAATCGTACACTCGCCATAAGATTGACAAGGGCGTGGCTACGGATCGACCTTGGTAATAAGTTATATAGGTACGGGGAAGGCTGAGCCTTAAGTACGCGATTTTCTTTGATGAGGCCGTCGATGACGGCATGTTTGTGGCGATTAAATTTGCGTGGTGTACTATCTCATTTGTATGAGGAACACAGGCTATGAAATTGATTTCATCATTGACAGGTCCAGGTTCTTCAATCCCCAAGCTTTTAATTGCTGGATGACATTGGGGGTGATCAAAACCCCCAGTCGACGGGCTGGAAATTGTTGTTCCGCCTGGTGGATTGCCACTAAATAGCGGTTTCCCGTTTTTCTATCCACGGCCCATACAGGCGCCCCACTAGATCCCTTATCGGTTATCGCCCGATAGCTCATCAGAGGAGTCTTTTTCCCGCTCAGGTGAATGAAGACGCCTGTTACACTGTCAAAGTTTATCATCTGGATGCCAGCTGGGGTTTCTGTGGGCTTGTCGAAACCTGGATCTGCGTTGTATGGATAGCCACTCAGGTTGACTTTCTTCTTCCTCAGGGAACTCGCAAAACTTGAATCGACCGGCCGGATATATGAACGGTACGCCTTGCCCCACCAGCCCAGTTGCACTCGTCTGCCCTTCTTACCTAGCCTGGTATATTTCCTGCTGCCAACATTTTTCCACAGCTCAATGATGGCATAGTCGTAAGGCGCACTGCTGTCACCGTCACGGTACTCATTATAGTGAGAAGGGATTTTCCACCTTCTGGCCTTATAGCTGCCAAAAGGCCTTGCAATCCCGAAGACTTTGTCTAACTGACGATCATCACGCCCCAGGATTACACGGATTTCTTTAGGTGGAGCGGATGTTATGAATTTTCCCCTGACTTTCTTCACGCCGGAGATGTTATGGGCACAGGTCAGAATATGGCGCGGAGAGATGAGAATACCGCTAGAGAAGACAGTATCTCCTGAGCTTGTCGCGTCAGCGGTTTTGAAAATTTTCTCTTCATATGTTGCCTGTATAGAGCAGATCCAGCGGAAAGGAATGTCTAACGTATTCGGGACTTGCTTCATACTCATATGCAATCTCCTTTTGGACAAGAGAGAAACAGTGCCCATATTTTATCTTATAGACGTGGGGAAGAGATAGATATAATTGTTAGAACCGACCTGTTAATACAAAAAACCTCAGGAAGCGCTGACTGGTCAGGTAGTAAATATTTTTATGTCATTCTAAGTAATAACCCTTCCGTTCGGTTTAGGGTGTTTGTTAATATCAAAAGCACCCCCACAAACATGGAGATTTGTGGGGAGTATTTTATAAGGCTGTAAAAACTAAGCAGTTAGACTAGTGATTACTGAATTTAATCATCGCCTTGTTTTTTCTTACAATCTTCAAACTTATGAATACAGTTTTTAAGATCAATGGCATGTTGATCAAGGCACTTTCTTATTTTATCCGTATCTTTTCCTGCCGCCTTGAGGCACTCGTCGAACTTCTTATTTGCTGAATTAATACATTTAAAAAATATGACATGACAATCGTTCTTAAGGACTGTTTCAGTAAGAGAGGAAAAGACAAACTGATTAAAACGTTCATCTGATGGCGCGGATATACCTGCACATTCAATGCAGGGGTTTTGTGAGCGAGGTAAATCCAGGCCAAATTCAGTCATCGATTCCAGAACTGCATTTGGATCTAATGTTACCAATATTTTACTAATCTCATGGACAACCCTGGAATTTTGATCATTTGAAATATGCATGGTTAATCTCCTTTTTAGATTTAATTAAAATGTGATGGCAAACATCTTGATTTCATAAATAGAGTCAATAAAGATGTTTTTCCTACAGGAGATATACGAGTGAAAAAACGAAAAGGTTCGGTTGTGATGAAATTAAATCTGACGAATGACAAATTAGGTCTCTGGGGGAACGATACATATATTTGTTAGAATTGCTCTGTTAATTCAAAATATCAGGAAGCGCTCGCTGGTTAATGGTGGTGCCTGCGGTACCTCATTACACCTCGGGCGATTGACATGCTATTCTTTAATTCTTACGCTGTTAATTCCTCACTTTCCTGCAGGAGTCCGCCATGTACACTAAGAACACTTTATTTGCTGGTTGCTTAATCGCGCTAAGTTTCGGTTTGGCTTCGCCTGGTCTTGCCAATGCTGATCCCAGAGTGGATGTTCTCTTCTTATTCAACAAAACGGATCAGACTGTGGTGACGCAAGAGGCCGCAGTACCTACAAGACAGACTATTACTACGTTGCTCGCGGCGCTCAATGGCACCATCAAAGCAAGCGGTATCTACGCCGAGGATGTATTTTTCTCGGCAGGTTTTGGGGTTCATCAATGGACGTGGTCGGCAGGTGCCGATCCTGATGTCCAAAAGGACCTGATGTTGGCGCGTACCAAAGCCGCCCCCTACGACACCATTTGGGCGATGCGCGAGAAGGCTGGTGCCGATCTTGTTGTCATGATGGGTGACCTGCCAAACCCATATGTCAGTGAGGACAGTGGCATCAATTTTAGTGATATCACAGGACTACTCGGCATCGCTACCGCAAACCAGGGTCAAAGCGACAAAGCTTACGGGTTCGTGTTCCTGGATCTGGTAAATTTAGATAATACGGCTAACTGGCTCACCAACGTAAAGAATATACCAACGACTTATGACGAGTACCTCGCTGAGACTTTTGTTCACGAAGTAGGGCATACGTTGGGCGCCAATCATGAGCAAGTCCAGGTAGCCGCTGATGCGGCACTGACATACAAACATGGCTTTAACTACATGGCTGCTGACAAGGTATACAACTATGGCTACGTGGATACTACCCATAAATTCAAAACGATTATGGCGTATGCGCAACAAGGCCCAGCTAATTGCCTGGCCTGCAAAGCCAGTCCGATGCTGTTTTCGGACCCCGGACTGACGGTACCCACTAAAAGTTATAAGGCGGGGGTATCTGCCAGCGGCACTAGCAAAGAAACCAACAATGCAAAAAGAGTTAAGGAGATGATCCCGATTATTGCTAAGTATTATTAAAAAATATGGGGCCAGAGAGGAATGGTACTCCTTGAAAAGCAAATTGTATTGCTCCGCAATGCTTGGTGGGTTACACCCCAAGAGTACTTCCTTCGGGCGCGTAAAAAACGCTAACCCACCCTGCATTTAGCTTAAGGAACCTCTGATTAATTACGTCATGTGTCAGGCGACCGTAGAAAGTACCCTTGCGGTACGAGCGAAGCGTGACGGACTGGAAGTCCAAATCCTTTAGGACGGCAATCTCAGCACTATAAGATTCATCAAGTTAGGAGATTGCTTCGTCACTTCGTGACTCGTACCACGGCACTTCCTTCGGTCGCCTGACAATTAATCAGAGGTTCCTTAAGTAGGTGCCATACAGGCCAGAGAGGAATGACGAAACATCCTTCTTAAGTAAGTACCATTCCTCTACGCTCCAGGGTTTTTATTGTGCATCACAATCCAGCGATATGATGCTTGCCCACCACCTTAACTGTACTTGCCTGTGGCCCAAGGTCACCTTGTTCTTCATCGAAGCGCACTTCGGTGCCGATCTCTAGTTTGTCAAAATCCCGATTCAATACGCTATGGCGATGGAAATAGATCTCCCTGCCATCAGGGGTGTTGATCTTTCCAAAGTCCTCTTCGGGAGAGAGTTGTGAGATGCGCCCATGCGGTGGGGTCTCATGGGTCTTAACATGCTGGCTGCGACGTCGGCTGTAATCCTCGAGTTGCCGACGTACAGCATCAAATGCATCGCGGATCGCGACATAGACATCCTCGTGTGCATGGTCCTGGTCATGTTCACGGCTGACTACCAGCTCCTTGTCCGGTACGGTCAGATCGATACGAATGTGGAACAGCTTTCCTTTGTGGTGATGCTGGTGGTGTTCCTCGACGACCACGCGGCACCCCATGATCTGATCATAAAACTTGTCCAGCTTTCCCGCCTTTTCGCGAATGTTTGCCTCCACGGCTTCGGATGGCTCCATGTTTCGGAATGTGATCTGTAATGGTAGTTTCATCTGTAGACCTCCTTTGTGATTTGTCTCCTTAAAAATTCGCTGTGGTCC
>CALZMY010000143.1 GCA_945788675.1 uncultured Gammaproteobacteria bacterium
TACTGGCGCGTGAGCTTGAACTGGATTACGCATGTTGTGCGGTTTCAGCAAATTGGGCTGCTGGCAAGGGTGATGGTTCGGTCATCTCGATGGCAGAGATTGAATTGAATCTCACTACTGGTATGGAACGGGTGCGCAACGTATTGGAACAACTATTGTTACGCTTATGAGTGCTCAGAGGTGTTTATGGTAGGGGTTTAGCGTCCTTACTGTCTTCGCTCGTGAGCAGGTCAGTCGGCACTGAGATGACCTCAGGTTTTGTTTCTGGTTCTGGTTCTGGTTCTGGCTCGGGTAATTCATATGGAGTGATTTGTACCAGCAGGCCGAACATAGGGTGATCGAAATAGTGTAGTTCACCGCTACGCATGCGACGTGTCTGATGCATACGGAACAGGGTTTGAGGCTGCTCTGCTTCGCTTAGGTTCATCAAAAATGTGTCACTCACCATCGGTTCTATCTGGCTACGATAGAGCAGATCTGCCTCTAGATGAAGATATCGTCCAAGGTGTAGTTTGATGGTGCCCTCGAATTTATTGATGGGTCCCTGTTTTGATGTGTTAGTTATCCCATTCTGAGCGGCTAGCAGGCTGGGTGTGTCTATCAGCCCAGATGGGGGCGTAAGAGTGTTGATATTGACGAATGCAGGGGTAGTTTCTATTGTGGTCTGTCCCTGATGACTAATATCTATCTGCTCGCCATGTATGTAGATTGTCTGTGCTTTAGCTTTTTCCACAACCGGCTGGCGCCATGCGATGTGCAGGAGCGGGGCATAATTCGTTGAACGATCGAGAGCCTCCGCGCTTTCGGTCATCGTCAGGGCCGCATCTGGCAACAGCTGAAAGGGCCGCTCGGCATTTTCTGTGGTAACAGGGGAATTAACTGTTTCTGGTGGGAGTAGGCCTGCTTTGGCGTCACCAACGGCACCGGATTCGGCGCTTGCGACACCATCTGGGAGAGCGTTTTTCCTGGGTGTGTTGCTGGATTCATCAATCGGACTGAGTTCGATAATATCTTCATAATTTGGCTGGCCAGGGTCATCGGGCCATATTTCCTGTGAATCTATGGTGTTTTTTTCTCGAATTTCAAAGACTATAATCTCAGCCTGAAACCAGCGTTCTTCCTGTTCAGGTTCAATCTGAGCGCTACTTGTGGTGCTGAGTAGTACCGTGAGCAGCGTTAGTGGAAATAAGAGAAAAGTACGGGTCATAGAAAAATAATTATTAAGGCCTGGATTTCAACAAACAATAACAGAAAGTGAATTGCAACATAAGGGGAGAGGGAGAAGTCTTGTCATTGATTGACACGCATGAAATTCTTAATCTCTGATAATTTCTGAAGAAGAGCCTCAGAAATTTCCATATTGGTCATTGATTCTTAGTCGCCTGTGGTTGGGCGCGTATAAATGTATTGATATGTTAGCTGGCTTATGCTGACTCACCGGGTGTTACTAGTACACTGAGGGTGAAAATGAAGGAAGATATTTCGAAGGTACGGCTGAGCTATGGGCGTGCGATCTCCCGGCGACAGTTTATGAATCGCTTTTATGAGCTTTTCATGAACAGCAGTCCCATTGTTGCGCACAAACTTGCAGCGACCGATATTGAGAAACAGCAGGAGTTGCTTTCACAGGCGGTCAATATGGTGATCCTTTTTCCGCAGGGTAATAAGATTGCCACAAATGCGATAAAAAGAATCCGCGAATCACATCATCGGGATGGTCTGGATATTAAGCCAGAATATTACAGTTTCTGGGTTGATAGTCTGGTGATGGCACTGGCGGAACATGATCCCGAGTTCGATAATGAGCTTGAGCAGGCGTGGCGTAAAGTCGTACAGAATGCGATTGACTATATCGTCGAAGGTTATTGAGCGCTGCTATAATGCCCACTTGAACGCTTGTCTAAAGGCATGTTTTGCGTTGTCTAGAATGGGTTCGCCGTGAGCAATAATGATCTGTTCAAAATCCCACTGCGTGAGCTGTTGTATCGATGAGCGAAAGGCTTCATTATCTTTTATCCATGATTTTAGAATACGACTTGGCGTGAAGCGATTATAGGCGCCATTGAGTTGTAAAAAGGTCTTTCCCCACAGCGACATTTCGCCACCGAGGTTAAAGGCCAGATCTGTAAGAATCAACGTTTGACTCTCCGGATGAAAGAAGGCAAATTCCTGTAACCGCGGCAGGCCATTTATTGGCAGACAGTGGAGATTGTCGTGTTTAAGGGGTAGCCTGGTGCACTGTGGAGAGCTCTGCTGTTTCAATGGTGTGGCTGTAGGTAGATAGAGTTGCGCATCAGGGTAGCGCTGCTGCCATTCGTTAATAAAGCGGGTGTGTTCACGATTCGGGACGATGAGATAGCGAACTTCACCCAGTGATTGAATGGCGCGCTCTGTTTCTTCGCTGCATGGAATGACGGAATGGAGCGCTAGCTGCCGGTTGGCGAGTCTGATCACCGTCATGCGCAGCCCAAGCGGTACGCCGATGAAATTAGATGGTTGCTCTACGCTCCAGATA
>CALZMY010000144.1 GCA_945788675.1 uncultured Gammaproteobacteria bacterium
ACAGGGAATGCTGACGGCAGAGGGTCCTGATCATTGTGGCGACATCCTGTTTGATGATCTACAAGTGCCAGCTGCAGTATATGAAAAGGTGGTGCCATCGGCCTCGCGTATTGACTATCAATCACTTTCTGCGCTGTTGCCGCGCAGATCCCGCTCGACCCATAAAGGCGATTGTGGCCATGTGCTATTGATTGGCGGCGCAGCAGGGATGAGTGGTGCGGTGCGCATGGCGGGTGAGGCGGCGTTGCGCTGTGGTGCCGGGTTGGTCAGTATTGCGACGGCGCCAGAGCATGCCGCAGTGATTAATCTAACGCGTCCAGAGTTGATGGTGCACGCGGTGAATGGAGGTAATGCGCTGCATCCACTGCTGCAGAAGGCAGATGTCATTGCGATTGGCCCTGGGCTCAGTACCTCCCAGTGGGGGATGGCGATGCTGGATGCGGTGCTGAAGTGTGATGCACCGTTAGTGGTGGATGCCGATGCGTTGAACCTGCTGGCGATCGAGCCATATATGCGTGATGACTGGGTATTGACGCCGCATTCCGGCGAAGCGGCGCGTCTGTTGAATATCACGACTACAGAAGTGCAGATGGACCGTTTTTTTGCGGCCGATGCATTGCAACGGTGTTACGGTGGCGTTGCAGTATTGAAGGGATGTGGATCGATTGTCGTTGATCAGGATGGCGCGGTGGCGTTGTGTGATGCGGGTAACCCTGGTATGGCGAGTGGTGGGATGGGGGATGTATTGACAGGCGTGATCGCGGCCCTGATCGCACAGGGATTGAATTCGGCAGATGCCGCGAGGCTGGGGGTGTGGCTACACGCCACGGCGGCTGACCAGGCGATTGTGCCAGGTGAGCGCGGACTGCTTGCGAGTGACCTGATGCCGCACCTGCGTAAGCTGGTGAATCGGTTTTGAAGGAGAGCGAAGTGGGGCGACACTGGCATGTAACGACGGCCGATGAGATGGAGGCGCTGGGTGGGCGTTTTGCCAATGCAATCAACCATGCTGGCGTGATCTTTCTACACGGGCCGCTAGGGGCGGGCAAGACGACCTGGGTACGCGGTTTTCTACGCGCACGAGGCCATGTGGGTGCGGTTAAGAGCCCTACCTATACCCTGGTGGAGTCGTATCCGCTGGCCGCTGGCACTGTGCATCACTTTGATCTATACCGCCTTGGGGACCCTGAAGAGCTTGAGTATATGGGGATTCGCGATTATTTTTCTGATGATACGCTCTGTCTGGTGGAGTGGCCGGAGCGAGGTGCGGGGATCATTGGTGCTGCCGATATAGCATTAACACTGCTCTATTGTGATAATGGACGTGAGCTGTCAGCTTGTGCCGGGAGTGAAAAAGGGTGTGAAATTTTGTCGCAGTTTGACTGAAAAAAGGAGTGCGATTTCATCACGGCTGGATTAATAATGTGGTGCACGGTTTTATTATAGCTCGAATCAATTTGGTCGCTAGTTGTCTTGGGTTATGTGATGTTGATGAGTAGGTTTGAGGGCTATCTTATTAAAAAACATTGCAATTTACTGATGAATATATTAAAAATACGCATATAGGGGTAAAGTCGGGCCAAGAGTAATGAAAAAATTGAGTCTCATATTCTTGTTAGCACTACCGTGGGTTTGCTCTGCAGCGGGCATTCAGGTCGACGGGGTGCGTACGTGGCAAGCGCCCGATAACACCCGAGTGGTGTTCGATGTGAGTAATGCTAATGCCGACTACAAACTGTTTCGTCTCGCCAATCCTCCGCGCCTGGTTATCGATTTTAAGAATACACGCCTGACAGGCCGAGTACTTAAGCCTGCCGGTGATGATCTTATCCTGAAAAATATCCGTACTGCTGCGCGCCCCAATAATGATCTGCGTGTGGTGCTCGATCTACGCGATCAAACTAAATTTAAGAGTTTCCTGTTAAAGCCTTATAAACAATACGGCCATCGTTTAGTGGTTGATTTGTTACATGGAGTGGGGCAATCAAAAGGAGCGACAACAGCTTCGAAGAACCCAGCAGCCACCACGACAAAGAAGATTGCAAAAGTACGCAAGCAGCCGGTAGCGCCAAAATTACGAGATCTTGTGATCGCAATCGATGCGGGGCATGGTGGTGAAGATCCCGGCGCCCATGGGCCACGTGGCACCAATGAAAAGGATGTGGTTTATGCGATTGCGAAGAAATTAGCTGCATTGATTAAGAAAGAGAAAGGGATGCGCCCCCTGATGATTCGTGATGGCGATTACTACTTGAGTCTACGTCAACGCACCAAGAAGGCACGTGATAATCGCGCCGATATGTTTATCTCTATCCATGCGGATGCCTTCAGGGATAAGCGAGTTTACGGTACTTCAGTCTATATCCTGTCGGAAAATGGGGCGACCAGTGAGGCGGCGCGCTGGCTGGCGGAAAAAGAGAACGCCTCGGACCTGATTGGTGGCGTGAGTCTTGATGATAAGGACAATATGCTGGCGCGTGTGCTGCTTGACCTGTCGCAGACGGCGACCAAGCAGGCAAGTTATGAAGCGGGCCGCGAGCTTTTACAGGAGCTGAGACCGCTTGGAAAACTGCATAAAAAAGAGGTGCAGCAAGCGGCCTTTGCGGTACTGAAATCTCCCGATATCCCATCGGTACTGGTCGAAACGGCCTTTATCTCGAACCCCAATGAAGAAAAGAAATTGCGCAGCAGCAAGTATCAGAATGTACTGGCAAAGGCGTTATTGAGGGGGGTTCGCGATTACTTTACCAAAAATGCACCGCCCGGTACGCTTTATGCTATGCGGGCGCGTCAACATGTGATCGCCAGTGGCGACACGCTATCTGAGATTGCCCAGCGTTATCACGTGAGTATTGCCAGTATCCGTTCTGAAAACAGGTTGTCAGGGGATGGGGTCAGGATTGGGCAGGTATTAAGAATTCCTGCCTTTGGCGATGGTTAGGGCTCGTTAACCCCTATTTAATCCAGTTAAACTGATTGCCCTAGGCAACTGAGCGCTTGAGTCTCTCTATCTCTCTCGCCTGATTTTCAATCATATGCTCCTGGTTCTGGATAATGCCTAGCATTTCACTGGCGCGTGATGTCGGTTGAGTCTGTGTTCTCTCTGCGAAGATCTGACTAATGATGGTGCGCAGTGCGTGTTCATCACAGGGTTTTTCGATATATCGTATGACTTGTGCTTCGTTGACTGCGCCATAGAGTGATTCTTTGGTGCAGTAACTACTGACGATAATGCGCGATGTGCGTGGCTGTGATTGCATGAATTTTTTCAGGAAGGTGATGCCGTCCATTTCAGGCATCATGTAGTCAGAGATAACTATGTCATAGTCGCTCTGGGTCGATTTCTCGAGCGCGATATGGGCAGAGGTAAAGGCATCAATCTCACAGTCAGGCAACGGCGTAAGTATCCTTTTCAGCATGCGCAGGCATGGACGCTCGTCGTCGACCAGCAGAATACGATGGGTACGATTCATTGTGATTACTCACTTTTCAGTTTGTCAGTTTGTCAGTTTCGCGGCTACGGTGGCAATTTATTTGGTGGTGCTATTGCTCATCAGTAGTGTCTTATAGGTGGGCTATCGCCCTCGATATCCCTTATTATCGCCCTAAATCGTAAAATCTTGAGTAAAAAGTAGGTGAATAGCCGGCGGCTGGGCATGTGATTGCTAACATGCTGATACATAATGAAGATTAGATAATTGGGATGCTGAACTGGAGAGATAAAGATATTATTCGGGTGGATTGTTTATAATGGCAGCGATCATAAATTGTGGTGTAAATTTTAATGTCTAATCCCAATCCTGTCGCTGAATCTCAAAACGCCTCGGCGAGACGTATTCATCATTTATCATCTCAGCTGGCGAATCAGATTGCGGCGGGTGAGGTTGTCGAGCGCCCGGCTTCGGTGGTGAAAGAGTTATTAGAAAATAGTCTGGATGCCGGGGCCACTCAGATTGAGATCGATGTTGAGCAGGGTGGCACACGTCTCATCCGGGTGAGAGATAATGGCGTCGGTATCCATCGAGATGATCTAGTCATGGCGCTCAATCGGCATGCCACCAGTAAGATCATCGATGCCAGTGATCTGGATGGTATCGTCACCCTTGGTTTCCGTGGTGAGGCACTTCCCAGTATCGCTTCGATCTCTCGCATGAGTCTGGTATCGCGTCAGCAGGGTGATGAGAGCGGCTGGCGTGTCAGCAGTGAAGGTTATGCGCCGGAGGAAGCGGCAGTGCCCTGCGCGCATCCATTGGGGACCACCGTTGAGATTCGAGATCTCTTTTTTAATACCCCTGCACGGCGGAAATTTCTGCGTACCGAGAAGACCGAGTTCAATCATCTGGAAGAGGTGATTAAGCGCATAGCGCTGAGTCGCTTTGATGTGGGATTGCAGCTCAAACACAATCAACGAGTGGTGTTGTCACTGCGGCCCGTGACTAACAGTGAGCACTATATTGACCGGGTAGAGGCGATTTGTGGTCAGCCATTCAGGCAGAATGCATTAGCGATCGAATATGAGGCGGCGGGGCTGCGACTGTGGGGTTGGGTTGCGCTACCGGTATTTTCACGTAGCCAGGCCGATATGCAATATTTCTATGTGAACGGGCGTGTGATTCGCGATAAGTTGGTGAGCCATGCGATTCGTCAGGCCTATCGCGACGTGCTCTATCATGGACGTCACCCCGCGTTTGTACTTAATCTTGAGATGTCGCCTGAGCAGGTTGATGTCAATGTCCACCCCACCAAGCACGAGGTCCGTTTTCGTGAGGGGCGACTGGCGCATGATTTTATTTTTCGCGCAATTCACCGCTCACTGGCCGACGTGAGGCCGGGGGATGCAGAGAGTAGTATCTCGGGCGATCAATTGCCGCCGAGCCTGGGGCCCAATCTGAGCATGCCAGCCACGCAGGCCTCGCCCCAGGCCTCATCCCAGCCAGGTGCTAGTCTCCGTGGTGCCACGATACCCTATACCCGTCAGTCAAAGATCTCATTAGGGGTGCGTGAGCCCCAGAATAATGTCTATCAGGCGCTTGCTGAGGCCGCTGCAACAGAGTCGCCAATCGATGCTGAGTCATCAGAGGCTGATGTATCAGAAATACCGCCGTTGGGGTTTGCGGTGGCGCAGCTACACGGGGTCTATATTCTGGCGCAGAATGAAGCGGGGTTGATCCTGGTGGACATGCATGCCGCTCATGAACGTATTACCTATGAATGGATGAAGCAAACGTTTAGTGAGGGAGGGATTAAGTCTCAGCCGCTGTTGGTACCGCTGTCTATTGCAGTTAACCAGAAAGAGGCATCATTGGCGGAGGAATTCTCAACGGTATTTGCTTCGCTAGGGTTTGATATTCAGCGCATTGCTCCCGAGACATTAGCTGTACGTGAGGTACCGACGTTACTCAGTGATGCTGATATTGAAACGCTGGTACGTGATGTGCTGGCCGACATCAATACCTATGGTGAGAGCGTGCGCGTGCAGGAGAGGCTTAACGAGGTGTTATCAACGATGGCATGTCATGGTTCTGTGCGCGCCAATCGTATACTGACGTTACCGGAGATGAACGCGTTGTTACGTGATATGGAGCGTACTGAGCGCAGTGGTCAATGTAATCATGGTCGCCCGACGTGGACACAAATGAGTCTTGCTGAGCTTGATAAGCTTTTTTTACGCGGTAGGTAGCGGCAGTTTTTGACAAGCAACTTTTGGGTTGCTGCGAGGTTCCTTAAACTATAAAAAAAGCCCGTGTCGCAAAGGGGAACGATGCGGGGCACGGGCCAAAGTTGCTTAGACGACGCTTTGAAGGATAAAGCGGAGGGGGGAGAGTGCCTCCGGCAACCTTCAAGACCCTATTATCTATACTGACAGCGGGAAATCTGTGAGTCGACTCACAGTTTGATGCTTTGGCGTAGATCTGTGTACAGGAAGCTCCCTGAGCACCAGAGTATCGTGAGAAGTCAGCCGTTTGCCGCGAGCGTGCTGGCGATGCCGATGTAGCTGGCAGGGGTCATCTCAAGCAGGCGTTTCTTGTCAGCCTCAGGAATTTCGAGCGTGTTGATAAAGTCTTTAAAGACCTGCTGCGTAATCGTTTGGCCACGTGTCAGCTCTTTGAGTTTCTCGTAAGGCTTTTCAATGCCGTAACGACGCATTACTGTCTGAATAGGTTCTGCCAGTACTTCCCACGCATTGTCGAGATCCTGCAACATACGCTCTGGGTTGCTTTCGAGTTTTGAGATGCCTTTGAGGCAGGAGCGATAGGAGATAAGGCTGTAACCGAGTCCGACGCCGAGATTACGTAGTACGGTGGAATCAGTCAGATCGCGCTGCCAGCGAGAGATAGGTAATTTGGCACCAAGGTGCTGGAAAATAGCGTTGGCCAGTCCGAGATTGCCTTCTGCATTTTCAAAGTCGATTGGATTGACCTTGTGCGGCATGGTTGATGAGCCGACCTCGCCTGCAACGGTGCGCTGTTTGAAATAACCCAGTGAGATGTAGCCCCAGACATCACGACAATAGTCGATCAAAATAGTATTGAAGTGGGAGAGTGAGTCAAAATATTGCGCAATGAAGTCATGTGGTTCAATCTGGGTGGTGTAGGGGTTCCACTCCAGTCCGAGACTGGTGACAAAACGTTGCGAGAAATCGTGCCAGTCGACCTCGGGGTACGCGGCGTAGTGGGCGTTGTAGTTGCCGGTAGCGCCATTGATTTTACCCAGAACAGGGTTAAGGTTGAATTGGTCGCGTTGACGTTTCAGTCGTTGCGCGACATTGGCCATCTCTTTGCCCAGGGTAGTGGGTGACGCAGTCTGTCCGTGAGTCCGCGCCAGCATCGGTTGTTCGGCATATTGGTGCGCAAGCCGTGTGATGGTGCTGATGACGTCGTCCATTATTGGCGCTATGACCTGTGTGCGCCCTTCGCGCAACATTAACGCATAAGCAAGATTATTGATATCTTCAGAGGTGCAGGCGAAGTGGATGAATTCGCTGACTGCATTTAACTCTTCATTATCAGCGACTTTCTCTTTGAGGTAATACTCAATGGCCTTGACGTCGTGATTGGTGGTGCGTTCAATGGTTTTGACCTGCTCCGCATCGCTTAAATCAAAGTTATCAATGATGCTTTGTAGAAAGTCATTGGCGCTCTTACTCAGTGTTGGAACTTCTTCGATCTCTGGGCTGTCGGCCAGTGCCTGTAACCAGCGAATTTCAACAGTGACTCGGAAATAGATGAGTCCATATTCACTAAAGACGGGGCGCAGTTCATTGACCTTGTCGTGGTAGCGACCATCAATAGGGGAAATAGCGGTGAGTGTGTTGAGTTCCATTGTAGACCTGCTTGATTGCTTAATGGGAATCAGGGGCATTATACAGAAACCCCTGCGCAGTTTGTGCGATAAATTTGCGTTTGAACATCAGTTGCAGGCGCGTGCCGCCACATTGATGCCACAAAATTGTTGAGCGAATTGCCGCGAGTAACAGTGCGCGTACTTTATTGGCATTCTCAGGGTTGGATAGATAACCCTGTTCGCCGTTGACGATGAGTCGTGGTTTGAGATTGCTGATGGTATTGAGATAGATGTCGGCAATGCCGGCGATGACATTTTCATGGGTAAGTGGGAAATGATCGGTCTGTGCACGCACACGTTCAATGCCATCACTGAGCGTCGATAGCATCTGTCTGTTTTTAGTGAGTTTGCCAGTGAGGTGCATGATGGTGACGATATATTTAGTCAGCTCCATGTCACGTTTGCTAGTCTCTTCGCCAAACTGTTCCTGTAAGAGCTTGAGGCCGAGCGTCACTCCTTCGGTGGTGCCACCATAGACCGCCAGTGTGTTGGGCGGATCGATCTCCAGGATACTTTTCAGGCTAGTCTCGAATGCTATTTGATCGACACTGTTGGTAGTCGCTACCTGTTGTACCAGGCGAGTGGCCTGGAAGATGCCAGCCAGGGCAAGTATTTTTTCGTTGGGCGCGTGACTCATGGTGTTTACCTTTACTACAGTTTAGAGGGTTGTGATGTCGGAGAGTGTGTTGCCAATCTGATCGATAATGCCGCCGCCGAGACACTCATCCTGCTGATAAAATACGATTGATTGTCCCGGCGTGACGGCGCGCTGTGGCTGTTCGAAGCGCACAGTGGCGATACCATTTTCAAGAGAGGTGATTGTGCATGGCTGATCTTCCTGACGATAACGGACTTTGGCGCTGCAATGACAGGGTGCACCTGGTGCCTCACCATTGACCCAGTGGAGCTCGATAGCGTTGAGTGCCTGTTTAAACAGTGCCGGGTGGTTGGTCCCCTGTGCAACGAGTAGTACGTTGTTATCAAGGTCTTTGTCGACGACGTACCATGGTTCACCGCTGTTATCCTCACGCAGGCCGCCGATCTTCAGGCCCTTGCGCTGGCCGATGGTGTGAAACATCAAGCCGTCGTGTTGACCGATGGTCTTGCCTTCAAGGGTCTGGATCTCGCCCGGCTGTGCCGGCAGATAGGTGTTGAGGAAACTTTTGAATTCGCGTTCACCTATGAAGCAGATGCCGGTGCTATCTTTCTTTGCATGGTTTTCAAAGCCGGCATCTGCGGCAATCATGCGCACTTCACTCTTTGGCAGTTCGCCTAATGGGAATAGCGTTTTTGCGAGTTGTGCCTGGCCGAGTGTATAGAGAAAGTAACTCTGGTCTTTATTGTCATCCTTTCCCTTGAGTAGTTTGAAACGGCCATCTTGCTGTGCGATGCGTGCATAGTGCCCGGTTGCGATCTTATCTGCGCCTTGTTGTAGTGCGTAATCAAGGAAGGCCCTGAACTTGATCTCTTTATTGCAGAGGATATCCGGATTCGGTGTGCGGCCACTTTTGTATTCATCAAGAAAGTATTGAAAGACACGATCCCAGTATTCGCTGGCAAAGTTGACGGCATCCATTGGAATGCCGATCTTATCGCACACCTTCATCGCGTCCTGTGCATCGACGGCGGCTGGGCAGACGCCGTCGGGGTCTTTATCTTCCCAGTTTTTCATGAAGACGCCGCTGACCAAATATCCCTGCCGATGTAGCAGCAGCGCAGTGACTGACGAGTCGACGCCGCCGGACATGCCAACGATGATCTGTTGTGTGGATGGACTGTTCATTTCGTGCGAGGAGTGATGGTAACTCATGACCTAAAGGCAGCGAATTATAGCAAGTCCTGCCGTTTTTCGCAGTCTAGTGGGCGGTTATGGTTCATCAATGATCCGATGTTCACCGGGTGCCAGTCCTTTGAGTGTCCAGTTTCCAATGGCGTAACGGATCAGGCGTAGCGTGGGGAAGCCGACGGCGGCTGTCATGCGCCGCACCTGGCGATTACGCCCTTCGCTAATCTTTAGTTCCAGCCATGCCGTTGGGATCTGTGCACGATATCGCACGGGTGGGGTGCGTGGCCAGATCGCGGGTGGCTTGATGCGTCGCACCTTGGCGGGGCGGGTGAGGCCATCCTTTAATTCAACTCCCTGGCGGAGTTGTCGGATCGCCTCATCAGAGGGGGTGCCATCCACTTGCACCCAGTAGGTCTTTTCCAGTTTATGGCGCGGATGGGTGATGCGGTGCTGTAGTTTACCGTCGTCGGTAAGCAGCAGCAGTCCCTCACTATCCCTGTCGAGGCGTCCTGCAGCGTAAACAGCGGGAATATCGATGAAATGCTTGAGGGTTTCACGGCCTTCTGAAGCGCTGAACTGGCTTAATACATCGTAGGGTTTATTGAATAGAATCAGCATGGTTTGAACGGGTTTAGGGGTGGTGTATAGGCGATGACGAATAATGTCAGCGACTGTTCTGTGGAGCTGTTTCTGTTTCGGTGCAGCGAGTATAACTAACTAGTAGACAGCAGCTCTTCTGCCCGTAGACTTCAACTATGGGGCATTATTCGTGGATGCTCGAGGTGTGACTACGTTTCGAGCATTTTGCCGCAGGCTTAGTTTTTCAGGTCGGTTTCACTATCTTCATCTGGTTTGATGTTCGCCGCAAAGAGGCCTTTAGGGCCTTCTGAGAGCTCAAATTCGACCTTTTGACCACCCTTCAGCGTCTTGTAACCATCGATTGAGATGGCGGAGAAGTGCGCGAAGATATCTTCACCCCCTTCATCTGGTGAGATAAAGCCAAACCCCTTGGTATTACTAAACCATTTAACGAGTCCACTAGGCATAATTATACTCCTTCACGTATTCGTGCAGCAGTCTCTTGTTAATCATGGCCGGTATTGCGATGGCCATGCCGCAAAACAATATCCCAATAATCGAAATAGTCAAGTGCCAGGCCTGAGTGGGATACCGTGATGGGTGGTATGCCTAAAGTGGCCAGATTATTGCTTTATCTCTAAGTAGTTGTATTTTGTATTTGGCGGCTATATATCAACTGTCTGGTGTGATATTTTATGGTCTTTTTAAGATCTAATCCCGATGAAAAACAGGGTGTTATGGGATCTGGTTCGAAGATTTTTTTTAGAGATAAGGTATAATTGACGACAGTATGGATAAAGAGGATCAGCATAATTCTGACGAGGGTTTGGCGCTACAGGAGGCTAAACCGAAACTAAAGCGTCCCCCGCTATTTAAAGTGTTACTGCTTAATGATGATTACACGCCAATGGATTTTGTCGTCCATATTTTGCAGGACCATTTTGGCATGACGAGTGAGAAAGCAACGCAAATCATGTTGCATGTGCATACACGGGGTGTTGGTGTGTGCGGTGTCTTTACCCGGGATATCGCAGAGACCAAAGTAGCAGTGGTGAATCAATTCGCGCGCGAGAATCAGCATCCGCTGAAATGCACCATGGAGGAAGCGTAGCGAGCAAAACTTAGGTAGGTGTTCTATGTTAAGCAAAGATCTTGAATACACACTCAATGCGGCTTTTCAGTCTGCAAGAGACAGAAATCATGAATTTATGACAGTGGAGCATCTGTTGCTGGCATTGTTTGATAACGCCGAATCTGCGGCAATTCTAAGAGCGTGTGATGCCGATATCGAAGCGCTAAGGAAAGAGCTGGAGGCCTTCCTTGAAGAAAATACGCCGCTATTGAATGGTGAAGATCGTGAGACCCAGCCAACGTTAGGTTTTCAGCGTGTCTTGCAGCGAGCTGTCTTTCATGTGCAGTCATCTGGTAAGCGCGAAGTGGGCGCGCCCAATGTACTGGTGGCAATTTTTGGGGAGCAAGACTCGCAGGCGGTCTTTTTTTTAAATAAGCAGGATATCACTCGACTCGATGTGGTTAGCCATCTCTCTCATGGGTTGACGAAGACCTCGAATAATGAGGAAGGTGAACGTATCTCGCCAGATTCGGAAGAAACTGATGGCGAAGCTGAGGCGGTCAAGACTCCACTGGAAAGTTATGCGACTAATCTTAATGAGCGAGCCAGGGGAGGTAAGATTGATCCGTTGATCGGGCGGGATAGTGAGGTACATCGTGTGGTACAGATCCTCTGTCGTCGCCGCAAAAATAATCCGCTGCTAGTGGGTGAGGCAGGCGTTGGAAAGACCGCTATTGCAGAAGGGCTGGCCAAGATGATCGTCGAAGAAAAGGTGCCTGACGTGTTGGCGCAGAGCACAATCTACTCGCTCGATATGGGTGCACTGTTGGCCGGTACAAAATACCGAGGTGATTTTGAAAAACGGTTAAAAGGGCTGCTAGCGCAGATTAAGAAAGAAGAGGGCGCTGTTCTCTTTATCGATGAGATTCATACCATCATCGGTGCCGGTTCTGCTTCCGGTGGGGTGATGGATGCCTCTAATTTGATCAAGCCGGTGCTGAGTTCTGGTGAGCTACGTTGCATCGGTTCAACCACTTATAATGAGTATCGCAGTATCTTTGAGAAGGATCGTGCGCTGGCACGTCGTTTTCAGAAAGTCGATGTCGGTGAGCCGTCGGTAAGTGAGACCATCGATATTCTGAAGGGGCTAAAATCACGTTTCGAAGATCATCACAAAGTGAGGTATACGCTTGATGCTTTGAAAACGGCCGCCGAGCTTGCAGCCCGTTATATTAATGATCGTTACCTGCCGGACAAGGCGATTGACGTGATCGATGAGGCAGGTGCAAATCAGCGACTTCTGCCTGTATCGAAACGTAAAAAGACGATTGGGGTGAAAGAGATTGAAGCCATTGTGGCCAAAATTGCGCGTATTCCGGCGAAGAGTGTCAGCAGTTCCGATAAAGCTAAACTGCGCACGTTGGAACGTGACCTGAAGATGGTGATCTACGGACAGGATGAGGCGATCGATACGTTGGCAACGGCGATCAAGATGTCGCGCTCAGGCCTGGGTGAGACTGGCAAGCCAATCGGTTCATTTCTGTTTGCAGGGCCTACCGGCGTTGGTAAGACCGAAGTGAGTCGTCAGCTTGCCCATATTCTTGGGATTGAGCTGATTCGTTTCGATATGTCTGAATACATGGAGCGCCATGCTGCATCACGCTTGATCGGTGCTCCACCGGGCTATGTCGGGTTTGACCAGGGTGGCCTGTTGACCGAGGCGGTGAATAAGCAGCCCCACGCAGTGTTGCTGTTTGATGAAATTGAGAAGGCGCATCCCGATGTCTTTAACCTGCTGCTGCAGGTGATGGATCACGGTACGCTGACCGATAACAATGGCCGCAAGGTCGACTTCCGCAATGTGATCATCATCATGGCCAGTAATGCCGGTGCTGAACAGATGAGTCGCGCATCGATCGGTTTTGCGACGCAAGACCATTCATCGGATGGCATGGAGGTGATCAAGCGTACCTTTACACCGGAGTTTAGGAATCGTCTTGATGCTATCGTGCAGTTCAAGTCACTCGATGCCATCACCATTGCCAATGTGGTTGATAAGTTCATCATTGAACTGGAGGCACAGCTGCAGGAAAAAAATGTGGTGATCGATGTAGAGGAAGCTGCGCGTGAGTGGTTGGCGCTGAACGGTTACGATCCCTCAATGGGGGCACGTCCGATGGCGCGTACCATCCAGGATCATGTCAAGAAACCATTGGCCGAAGAGTTGTTGTTTGGGCGCTTGGCCAAGGGTGGTCGCGTCAAGATTGACGTCGATGGTGATGCGCTGGTGTTTAAGATCGAAAGTGCTGAAGAGATGGTTGACAGCTGATCGTTTGATATTAGTAACCGGCGCTTGATAGCGCTCTTAAGCGCTGGTTACTGATACTGATATGCTGTCGTCTATAAAGTTAGATCAGCGTGCGCGGTAGGTGATACGCCCTTTTGACAGGTCGTAGGGCGTTAGCTGGACGGTAACCTTATCGCCAGTCAGAATGCGGATGTAATGTTTGCGCATCTTGCCAGAGATGTGTGCCGTGACGACATGCCCATTTTCGAGCTCCACGCGGAACATCGTGTTTGGTAGCGTCTCGACGACGGTGCCTTCCATTTCAATATGTTCTTCTTTTGCCATGCGCTAATAATCGTCTAATTTGAGTTTTAGTTTAGTTGTTTGCATTCTGGAATTTTGCTCGATATTTCCGAGCTATTGTCTCAGTTCCATCAGGGCTTTCACCCCAAGCGGCGAGATTATACACCATTTTTTTTTATTTCTCGCTATCGGCGGGGTTAAGGAGGAAATTGAATTAAAAATGATGTGAATTAGTCGGGGTCGTATAGCGAAAGTGTGCTTTTCCACAGGGATGGCGCCAGGCTCGGTGTGCGGCAGGCGTGCTCAAGATGATCGGTGAAGGTTGTGCGCTCGATGTTCTCGGCACCCAGTCGGGTGAGGTGGTCGGAGCTGATTTGACAGTCGATCAGCGAAAATTGCCATTGCTTTAGTTGTTGTACTAGATGGGCCAAGGCAACCTTTGAGGCATCTGATGCTCGGCTGAACATCGATTCGCCAAAAAACACCCGACCGATTGCGATGCCGTAGAGGCCGCCGACGAGTACGCCGTCGCGCCAGGCTTCAACGGAGTGGGCGTGCCCAAGGTTGTGCATCTGTTGATAGGCCGCTTGCATCTCGGAGGTGATCCAGGTGCCGGGGTCATCTCCCTGAGAGGACGCCTGATCGGTTGCTGACCTATCCCGAGGGAGCGCGCAGGCCTGGATGACATCGCTGAAGGCATGATCGAGTGTTACTTCAAATCGCCCCTGACGCAGCCGTTTTTTCAGGCTGCGCGATACTATTAGTCGATCCGGGTAGAGCACAGCACGAGGGTTGGGGGACCACCACAGGATCGGTTGTCCATCGCCATACCATGGAAATATGCCGTGCCGATAGGCGTTGAGCAGTGTTGCGGTAAAGAGGTTGCCACCGACCGCCAGCAGGCCGTCAGGTTTGTCGAGGGCCAGTGCTACATCTGGAAACTGGCACTGTCCCTGATATGGATTGAGATAAAACGGTGGTTGCTGTTGTTCCATCATCCGAGCATCATGACTGCTGATTTTTATAGGGGAGATAACGACACAGCATCTCCTGATAGCGCGCCAAATCTTGCTGCTCATAACTGACCGCTTTTTGAATCGCCTCCCTGAAGCCTGGGTGAGCAATCCAGTGACGTGAATGGGTGGTGGTGGGGTAGAAGCCGCGGATCAGTTTGTGTTCACCCTGTGCTCCGGCCTCGAAACGTTTTAATCCGTGTGTGATGCAGTAGTCGATGGCGCGATAATAACAGACCTCAAAATGGAGGCTGTGGTAGTCGCCATGACAGCCCCAATAGCGTCCATAGAGGGTGTCGCTATTGACGAAGTTGAGCGCTGCCGCAACATCTTTGCCATCTTTTTGTGCGACCACCATCATAATACTCGCTGCCATGGTGTGTCCGATTTCCCTGAAAAAATCGATCGTGAAAGGGGTTTGATGGCCTCGCTTGAGGTAGGTGACGCAGTGAAAGCGATAAAAATTTTGCCACTGTTCATCAGTGATCTCATTGCCATGCAATAGTTGCACGGTGATGTTAGCCTCTGACACACGGCGTCGTTCTCGTTTCACTTTTTTACGATGGCGCGAGGCGAGTTGTGCCAGGAATGCATCGAAGTCTTCATAATCGTGATTGACCCAGTGGTACTGAGTATCGGCGCGTGCCATCAGCGATTGTTGTGCCAGACGTTGGTCATCTATCTGGTCAAGGAAGAGGCAGTGCAGTGATGAGACCTGTTCGGTTTCCGCATAGTTGATAATATAGCTGATCAATTGCGCCGCTGTCTGCGGGTCGTTACGATCCTCCATTAGCAGGCGTGCGCCAGGTACCGGGGTGTAGGGCGTCGCGATTACCAGCTTGGGGTAATAGGCTAAACCGTTACGTTCATAGACGTTGGCCCACGCCCAGTCGAAAACAAACTCTCCCCATGAGTGATGCTTGAGATACATTGGTACGGCCGCGACCAGTCGTCCATCCTGGTGGCCAAGAAGATATCTCGGCTCCCAACCGCTCTCCCCGCCGACGGCCTGATGGTGTTCCAGCGCGCTGAGGAAGGCGTGACTTAAAAACGGATTGTCACCCGCGAGTCGATCCCATGCCGCAGCGGGGGTCGGTTCGATGCTTTCAGCGATGGTGAGTTTCATCGTGATGATATCTGTATCTGTTTGACTGGGCGTGCAACATCCATGTGGGCACACCTGACTTGTAACCGAATAATGGGAGGCGTGGGAAGCTTCCTGCTCTGTCTATGCTGGCATCTATTTGAACGATTTGATCATGCCTGCAATCTCAAAATCACCTTCCGATTCAGCCGGATTTGAGCGAATCACTTCGATCACTGCCTCTAGTGGGGGTGTTGAGTCACTACCGGAGACGACGTGGATCTCGACCAGTGAGTTTATTTCATGCGCCTCGCAGGCGATGAAGAAGATGCCATTAGCACTGAGATTTTTTGTGATGCCCTCTTTTTGTTGATCGGTACTACCGGCTTTTTTATATTTAACGGTGCTCTCAGTAGCGATTCGGTGAAACTTTCGCTGCTCTTTTACATTGTACATATGGCAAGCCTCTTCGATGCAGGTTCAATTGCAGGCCATTGTAGCAGCCCAATACTTTCTGGGCTGCAAACCCGCTTGCATATTCACATAAAATTACTAGTTCAGGATGACTGTTCCAATGAGTCCAGAAAGCGTTCCGCATCCAGCGCGGCCATACAGCCGGAGCCGGCTGAGGTGATCGCCTGGCGATAGATCGGATCGGAGACGTCCCCTGCCGCATATACGCCGGGGATGCTGGTAGCCGTGGCGTTGGCACCGCCGCCGCTCTGGGTGGTCAGATAGCCGTGCTCCATCTCCAGCTGTCCTTCAAACAGAGATGTGTTGGGTTGATGGCCGATGGCGATGAAGACCCCCTGAACCTGCAGCTCTTTGGTTGCGTCGCTTTGAAAGCTTTTGAGGCGCACGCCTGTCACGCCGCTGTCATCGCCGAGGATCTCGTCGAGCGTCTCGCCCCACTCGATGGTGACATTGCCGTTAGCGGCTTTTGCGATCAGTTTGTCGGCGAGGATCTTCTCCGAACTGAACTTGTCGCGGCGATGAACGATGGTGACATGCGATGCGATGTTCGATAGATAGAGCGCCTCTTCGACGGCGGTGTTACCACCACCGATAACGGCGACGGGCTGGTTGCGATAGAAAAAGCCATCACAGGTGGCGCAGGCCGAGACGCCGCGGCCCTGGAAGGCTTCTTCGGATGGCAGGCCGAGATATTTCGCCGAGGCCCCAGTGGCAATGATCAGTGCGTCGCAGGTGTAAGTACCGCTGTCACCGGTGAGGGTGAAGGGGCGCTGCTGGAGATCGGCAGTATGGATGTGGTCAAAGACGATCTCGGTATTGAAGCGCTCCGCATGGGCCTGCATGCGCTCCATTAGCGCAGGGCCTTGCAGTCCTTCGGTGTCACCGGGCCAGTTGTCGACATCGGTTGTGGTGGTCAGTTGTCCACCCTGTTGCAGTCCAGTGATCAGGACGGGTTCAAGGTTGGCGCGTGCGGCGTAGACGGCCGCGGTGTAACCCGCTGGGCCTGAGCCGAGGATTAGCAGGCGACAATGTTTTGGTTCGCTCATCAGTGATGCTCCATCAATGTATTTATGCGGTAGATTCGTGCTTTTAATGTCATCTTCGTATGCTAGAGTGATGGGTGTTTCATGTGCTTAATTTGTCGCCCGATGTTGAGATTCAACGATTTAAGTCCGGTGATGATGAGGTCGAAAAATTATCAAGAAAGGTCTGTACTGCCCATTACTGATAGCGATGTTTGGTCAGGTTGAAATATTACGTGATGCAAGGAGCCGGGTAAAGATGCGTATTGGAATCCCTCGTGAAATTAAGCCCCTCGAAGGGCGTGTTGGTCTAATCCCTGCGGCGGTAGCCGACCTGGTGAAGCAGGGGCATGAGCTTTTTGTTGAGAGCGGTGCTGGCGCGCTGAGTGGCTACAGTGATGAGCAATATGCCTCACTCGGCGTCACTGTGATGCCCGATGCGACGAGCCTCTACGGTGCGGCCGAGATGATTATTAAAGTCAAAGAGCCGGTCGAGCCGGAGATTGGCCTGTTACGAGAGGATCACCTGTTGTTCAGTTTTCTGCACCTGGCCGCCGAGCCAGCGTTGACGCAACAACTGCTGAATATTGGTCTGACTGCCGTGGCGTTCGAGACCGTTGAAGAAAATCGTCAGCTGCCACTATTGGCCCCGATGAGCGACATCGCCGGGCGACTGGCAACGCAGATCGGCACCACGCTGCTGCATCAACCCAACGGCGGTAAGGGGATCCTGCTCGGTGGACTGCCTGCCGCGCCACGTGGCCGAGTGGTGATTCTGGGGGGCGGTGTCGCGGGAGGCGGCGCGGCAACACTGGCGGCGGCAATGGGTGCCGAGGTGGTGGTATTTGATAAGGATCGAACAAAATTGGAGCAGATGCGCGCCCTTGGTGCCAATGTGACGGCGCTCTACGCCTACAGCGACCTGATTGCCGAGGAGGTGGCGCGTGCTGATCTATTGGTCGGTGCAGTGTTGATCCCCGGTGCGAAGGCGCCACATCTGGTCTCAGCGGAGATGGTCAAGACGATGGGTGATGGTAGCGTAGTGATCGATATCGCTGTCGATCAGGGCGGTTGTATCGAGACCACCCGTCCAACCAATTATGAATCACCGACCTTTACATGGGAGGGGGTGGTGCATTTTGGCGTCACCAATATGCCGGGTGCGGTGCCGCGCAGTGCATCGCAGGCGCTGTCGGCGGCGTTGATCCCTTATGCGCTTAAACTGGCCAATGGCGAGCTGGAGCGGCACAGCAGTTTGCAAACAGGGGTGAATGTGCGTGGTGGTGAATTAATCCACCCCGCGTTGCAGCAATCTATGGCATAATTCCGACTGTTTTGAGAGTCGCTAACGTAACGCTTGTTGTGTTAGGCGCTTAATTTTTAAGGTCATTTTTCAAAGACTAAGTGAGTGGGACGAGCAACGCGTAATAAATCTGGAGAGCAGTCGCCATTAGCGGGCCATCTTGTGAGAGGTCTGCGTGAAGGCGCGCTCTTTATTCTCGGTGTGGTGGCACTGTACATGCTGCTTTCACTGGTTACCTACAATGTGGCCGATCCTGGCTGGTCTCATAGTCCTGATAGCGATATCGTGCATAATAAAGGCGGCGTTGCCGGTGCCTGGTTTGCCGATATCTTTCTCTCCCTGTTTGGTTATTTTTCATACCTCTTTCCACTAATGGTGGCCTATGGTGGCTGGTTGCTCTATCGCGGGCGCGCGACCGAGGATGCGATCGATATGCGACAGGTTGCGCTGCACAGCGGTGGTTTTCTGTTGACGATGCTTGCAGGCAGTGGCCTGGCGGCGCTCCATTTTGTCAGCTCGCCTGAGGCGTTGCCGATGAGCACCGGTGCCGGTGGTGTACTGGGCGGTGGCGTGGGCGGGATGCTGGTGACGCCGTTTAGCTTTATCGGCGCGACATTGTTGTTACTGGCACTGTTTATGACGGGGGTGACACTCTTTACCGGCCTGTCGTGGATTGCGTTGATGGATCGCACCGGTGAGTTCACGCTCAAGCTGGTGGATGATCTGCGCAATCAGATAGATCGTCTACGTGACTATATCGAGGGACGTCGTCTGCGCAATGAGCGTAGCGAAGTCATGACCGTTGAAAAAGAGAAAGAGAAGATGCGCATCAAGCCGCGCATTGAACCCGTCATCAAAAAACTGGAAACAAGTACACGACTGGAGAAAGAGCGCCAGGTGCCACTCTTCAAGACCACCACCAATGGCAATCTACCGCCACTGTCGCTGCTGGATAAGCCCGAGCCAACCAAGAACAATATCTCTCACGCTTCACTGGAGGCGATGTCGCGTCAGGTGGAACTGAAGCTGCAGGATTTTGGTATTGAGGTACAGGTGGTCGAGGTTCATCCCGGGCCGGTGATTACCCGTTATGAATTGCAACCGGCGCCGGGCGTCAAGGTGAGTCAGATCAGTAATCTGGCGAAAGATCTGGCGCGTGCGCTGTCGGCGATCAGCGTGCGTATCGTTGAAGTGATCCCGGGTAAATCAGTGATTGGACTCGAGATCCCCAATGAACATCGCGAGATGGTGCGTCTCAGCGAGATCATCCAGTCACAAGAGTATGATCGCGTGGCGGCACCTATGACACTGGCGCTGGGCAAAGATATCAGTGGTCATCCAGTCGCGGTTGACCTTGCCAAGATGCCGCATCTGCTGGTGGCGGGTACCACTGGCTCGGGTAAGTCGGTGGCGGTCAACGCGATGGTGTTGAGTATGCTCTACAACGCTTCACCTAAAGAGATGCGCCTGATCATGATCGATCCAAAGATGCTGGAGCTTTCGATCTATGAAGGGATTCCGCATCTGCTGGCACCGGTCGTCACTGATATGAAAGAGGCGGCCAATGCGTTGCGATGGTGTGTTGCAGAGATGGAACGACGTTATGGGCTGATGGCAGCGCTCGGCGTGCGTAACATCGCTAATTTTAATCGCAAGGTACAGGAAGCGATCGATAATGGTAATCCGATTCCCGATCCACTGGTGAAACCCTCAGATGGCTTAACGCTCGATGGCGACGAGGTGATAATGCTGGAACCCTTGCCATATATCACGGTGATTATTGATGAGCTGGCCGATATGATGATGACGGTGGGTAAGAAGGTCGAAGAGTTGATCGCACGTCTGGCACAGAAGGCGCGTGCCGCAGGACTGCATCTGGTACTGGCGACACAGCGCCCGTCGGTCGATGTGATCACTGGTCTGATCAAGGCTAATATCCCCACCCGTATCGCATTTCAGGTCTCATCCAAGATCGATTCACGCACCATCCTTGATCAGGGCGGGGCCGAACAGCTGCTGGGCCACGGTGATATGCTCTATCTACCGCCGGGGACGGCCGTACCGACGCGTGTTCATGGGGCCTTTGTCGATGATCACGAAGTACATAAAGTGGTCGCACATCTCAAGCAACAGGGTGAGCCGGATTACATCGATGAAGTACTCGCACCGAATGAAGTTGGAGGTGAAGGGGGCCTGCCTGAGGTTGAAGGCGCTGAGAGTGATGAACTCTATGATTCGGCGGTACGCATTGTCACCGAGACACGCAAGGCCTCTATTTCTGGGGTACAGCGCCGCCTGAAGATCGGTTACAACCGCGCGGCACGACTGGTCGAAGGAATGGAGCAGGCCGGTATTGTCGGGCCACTGGAATCCAACGGTTCACGTGAAGTGCTGGCACCGCCTCCGGTTAAGTAATAAAGGAGCTTTTGAGCGTGATCTTGCGACCTGTTTGTAAACTGTTTATTGGCCCGCTTGCAGTGCTCATGCTAGCCATGCCGCTTGTAGCGAATGCGGGAAGTGGTATGGATCGACTCAATCACTTCTTTGATGGTTTGGCTGGCCTGCGTGCCAATTTTGAACAGACAGTGATCGACGCCAGCGCCTTTTCATTACAGGAGAGTCGAGGGGTGCTGGTCATGCAACGTCCCGATAAATTTCTGTGGGATTATCAGCAGCCCTATCAACAGGCGATCATCGCCGATGGTAAAAAGATCTATATCTATGATGCCGATCTTGAGCAAGTCACCGTCAAGCCGATGCACAAATCGATGGGCGATACGCCAATGTTACTGCTCAGCAGTGGTGGCGCGCTCGATGATAGTTTTGTGATTACCGAGAGTGGTAAAGATAGTGGACTTGAGTGGCTGACATTGAAACCCAAAGAAGAGCAAACCAATTTCACTATGATGCGACTCGCCTTTGATACTAAAACACTGCGTGTGATGGAGCTGGTCGATAGCTTTGATCAAACCACGCGTCTAATGTTTAGTGATATGCAGCGCAACCCGCGCATCGATAGTTCGCTATTTAAGTTTGTGGCGCCTGCCGGTGTTGATGTAATTGAAGAGCGTCAGCCCTGATGCCAAATGCGGTGGAAAAGGTGACTGCGGAGCTGGATGAGATGCAGGGTCATCCGCTGGCTGACCGCATGCGCCCGCAGAGTATCGAGGAGTTCTTTGGACAGGTCCATCTGATGGGCTCGGACAAACCGCTACGCAGTGCGATTGAGGCGGACAAGTTGCACTCGATGATCTTCTGGGGCCCGCCGGGCAGTGGCAAGACCACGTTGGCGCGCCTGATTGCACGATATGCCGATGCCGAATTCATCAGTCTCTCGGCGGTGCTGTGTGGTGTCAAGGATGTACGCGAGGCCGTGGCAAAGACGCAGGGTTTTATGGCTACGCAGGGGCGACGTACCGTATTGTTCATCGATGAGGTACATCGCTTCAACAAGGCGCAGCAAGACGCCTTCCTCCCATATATTGAGGACGGTACTTTTATCTTTATCGGAGCGACTACCGAGAACCCATCGTTCGAACTCAATAACGCGTTATTGTCGCGCGCACGTGTCTATGTATTAAAAGCGCTACAAGCCGATGCGATCCGCGGCATCATCGATCGTGCACTGCTGGACAAGCGGCAAGGCCTGGGTGGTCGCACAATAGATTTCCCAGAGGCGCTGCGTGATGAACTGGCTGCGGTGGCCGATGGCGATGCGCGGCGTGCGCTGAACTTTTTGGAGATCATCGCCGATCTTGCACCTTACGAAAATGGTGGTGAAGAGGGTAAACAGCTAGTTTCTGAGGCGTTGATCAACGAGATTCTGAGTGGTGGCGTGCGCCGTTTCGACAAAGGTGGTGAGGCCTTTTATGATCAGATTTCAGCGCTGCATAAATCAGTGCGTGGTTCATCGCCAGATGGTGCCCTGTACTGGTTCGCACGCATGATCGATGGCGGCTGTGATCCACTCTATATCGCACGTCGTGTAGTACGCATGGCGAGTGAAGACATCGGCAACGCCGATCCGCGTGCGCTGCAAATCGCACTCAATGCATGGGATGTGCAGGAGCGACTCGGAAGTCCTGAGGGTGAGCTGGCGATTGCGCAGGCGGTCGCTTACCTCGCAAGTGCAGCAAAGAGCAATGCAGTCTACATGGCTTATAAAGCAGCGTTGAGTGAAGCCAAAGAGCACGGCTCACTGGAAGTACCGGTCCACTTGCGCAATGCGCCGACCAAATTGATGAAAGAACTCGGCTACGGTAAAGCGTATCGCTACGCCCACGATGAGCCTGAAGCCTATGCGGCAGGTGAAACCTATTTCCCCGATGAAATCGGCGAGCGGCACTATTACCACCCAGTGCCGCGTGGGCTGGAGAACAAGATAAAAGAGAAGCTCGACTATTTTCAGTCGTTAGATGCTAAAGCACGCAGTGGCGGTGGTCGTTGACTCAGTTGTTTGCAATCGCCGCAGGTGGTGCGGTAGGAGCTGTGCTGCGTTACGGCATGTCCAGTGGCATTACACAATGGCTGGGGCGCGGTTTTCCCTTTGGCACGCTGGCGGTCAATGTGCTCGGCTCACTGTTGATGGGGCTGTTGTATGTACTGCTGATTGATCGTATGAATTTGAGTCCTGAATGGCGCGCCGCGTTATTGATTGGCCTGCTCGGTGCCTTTACCACCTTCTCAACCTTTTCGATGGAGACGCTGAACCTGATAGAACAGGGCGCAATGATAAAGGCCGGACTGAATATTTTGTTGAGTGTTGTATTATGTCTGGGCGCAACCTGGATTGGCGTATTGGCTGGGAGACAGTTATGAAACAGATGACGGTAACGGTGGTGCGGGTCTATTTGACCGAGGCCGAAGGTAAGCTCGATCCATTGATCAAACGTCTGCATGACTGGGAAAAGGTGCGCGGTGTCACGGTGTTTCGCGGCATCTCAGGCTTTGGCCAGTCGGGTAAGATTCACTCATCGAGCCTGCTGGCGATGTCACTGGATCTGCCGGTGATAGTGGAGTTCTTTGATGAACCCGATAAGGTCGCGTCAATTCTTGAGCACCTCGAAGAGATGATCGTCCCTGGTCATATTGTCAGTTGGAATGCCAATTTGATGGTCGACGAGCAGGGTAAAGGGTAAAGATGCAAGGGAAAAGAGAAAAAGAAAAATGATAGACTCACAATTAATACGTAATGACCTGGATAACGTTGCAGCGCAATTGAAGAAGCGCGGCTTTATTCTCGATACCGCTCAGCTAGTTGAGCTGGAAGCGCAACGTAAGGCGGTACAGGTCGAGACGCAGGCATTGCAGGCGGAACGTAATACACATTCGAAGTCTATTGGTAAGGCGAAGGGGGCTGGTGAGGATATCGCACCACTGCTAGCCGAGGTCGATGCGCTGGGTGGAAAACTGAAAGAGGCAGAGGTCAAGCTTGCTGAAATTCAGTTGGAACTGAATGAGATTCTGTCGGGTGTGCCAAATATCCCGCATGTCGATGTCCCACCCGGTAGCGATGAAGAGGACAATGTCGAGGTCCGTCGCTGGGGTGAGCCCATCGCGTTTGATTTTGAACCAAAGGATCATATTGATCTCGGTGCAAAGTCGGGCGGTATGGATTTTGAAACAGCCACTAAACTGACCGGTGCGCGTTTTGCGGTGATGTCGGGCGGGATCGCACGACTGCACAGGGCGTTGACGCAGTTTATGCTTGATCTGCACACATCAGAGCACGGCTACACCGAGACCTATGTGCCCTACATGGTCAACAGCGACAGCCTCTACGGCACCGGCAACTTGCCGAAATTTGCCGCAGACCTCTTCAGGCTTAATGGTGAACAGGAGTACTACTTGATCCCGACCGCTGAGGTACCGGTGACCAACATTGTGCGCGATGTGATCGTCGATGCCGACTATATGCCGCGCCGTTTCGTTGCGCACACCCCCTGTTTTAGAAGTGAGGCGGGTTCGTATGGTCGAGATACCCGCGGCTTGATTCGCCAGCATCAGTTCGAGAAGGTGGAACTGGTGCAGATAGTGAAGCCGGATGAGTCAGAGGCGGCACACGAAGCATTGACCGGCCATGCAGAGCAGGTGTTGCAGCGACTGGGACTCCCTTACCGCGTAATGATCCTCTGTGCCGGCGATATGGGTTTCTCGGCTACCAAAACCTACGACCTTGAAGTGTGGCTGCCGGGACAGCAGAAGTATCGCGAGATCTCATCGTGCAGTAACTTCGGTGCCTTCCAGGCGCGTCGTATGCAGGCACGTTGGCGTAACGCTGAAACGAAGAAGCCTGAGCTGGTTCACACATTGAACGGCTCAGGGCTGGCGGTAGGCCGCACCCTGGTAGCAGTGATGGAAAACTATCAGGATGCCGATGGGCGGGTTCATATCCCCGAGGCGTTACACCCATACATGGGTGGCGTGACGGTGATCGAGTAAACGTTCTCAATGTAGGGTGGGCACAAGTGCCCACCCGGCGTTGTGCAGCAACACAATATGTTTTTAATATGTGTTTAACGGTGTGCCATAAGGTACTCCTATCCATTATTTACAGGCCAGGCGATGGACTACTTCCCAATTTTTCTTGATATCAAAAAACGCGCGGTATTGATCGTCGGCGGTGGTGAGATCGCGGCACGCAAGGTGGCGTTGCTCAAACGTGCCCGGCCACAGATCACCATCGTGGCACCAAAGCTGAGTGATGGTCTGGCAGAATTGCTGGCGCAGGGCGAGATTGCCCACCGTGCGGGTGAATTCAATGATGATGACCTCAATGGTTGTGCCCTGGTGGTTGCCGCGACCGATGATGCAGTGGTCAATCGTGCGGTCTATGATGCCGCTGAAAAAAGAAATCTCCCGGTCAATGTTGTCGATTGCCCGGAACTCTGCCGCTTTATCTTTCCATCGATTGTTGATCGTACCCCGGTGACGGTCGCGGTCTCGACCAGTGGTACGTCACCGGTGCTGGCGCGTCTACTGCGCGCTCATCTGGAGACGATGATCCCGGCAAATTACGGACGGCTTGCCAATCTGTTAGCCGGCTTTCGAGATAAGGTTAAGAGCCGTTTTCCCGACATCTCTGGGCGCCGCCATTTTTGGGAGCGTATCCTGCAGGGGGCTGCGACCGAGATGGTCTTCTCCGGGCGTGAACAGGATGCAACGCAGTTGATTGAGGCAGCGCTCGATAGTGATGATACTGGTGGCAAAATGACGGGCGCAGAAAAAACAGGCGAGGTTGCACTGGTCGGCGCAGGCCCCGGTGACCCAGATCTGTTGACCTTCCGTGCACTGCGCCTGATGCAGCAGGCCGATGTAGTGTTGTATGACCGACTGGTCTCCAAAGAGGTGCTCGATCTGGTGCGGCGCGAGGCGGATCAGATCTATGTCGGTAAAAAACGATCGTTTCATGCGGTGCGTCAGGAAGAGATCAACCAGACGCTGGCCGATCTCGCGCAGCAGGGCAAGCGTGTGGTGCGCCTCAAGGGCGGCGACCCCTTTATCTTTGGTCGTGGCGGTGAAGAGATTGCGACATTAGCGGAGCAGGGGATACCGTTCCAGGTGGTGCCGGGCATTACCGCCGCCAGCGGTTGTGCCAGTTATGCGGGTATTCCGCTCACCCATCGCGACTATGCGCAGTCGGTGCGCTTTGTCACCGGTCAATTGAAAGATGGCACGATCGATCTCGACTGGAACATCCTCGCGCAGCCGCAGCAGACCATCGTTATTTACATGGGGTTGCAGGGGTTGCCGGAAATCTGCGAACAGTTGATTAAGCACGGTGCATCGTCATCACTGCCCGTAGCGTTAATACAGCAGGGCACCACCGTTCATCAACAGGTGATCACCGCTACGCTTACGACGTTACCAAAGGTGGTTGCCGCACAGGAGGTGCATGCGCCGACGTTGTTGATTGTTGGTGAAGTGGTCTCCCTGCATGATCAGCTAGCGTGGTTTAAACCGATAAAAGAGGTTTAATCAGCGGTTCCTTAAGCTCAGGAGAAACCAGCCGCTCTCTTGTGTCGGTATGTGAATATTTACATTGAACCCAGTGGGTCAGTTAGCCACAATGTGATGCAATTACAAAGATATTCAACCACAACAGTCAATCATTTTTGAGGAGAGTTACATGGAACAATTTGCGGAGGAGGGACTTGGTCTGCTGTTTAGTTTCTGGACCGGGCTGGCGATCGTCATTATCGTCTTACTCAAGACATCGATTAAATTTGTACCGCAAAATAGCGCTTATGTGATTGAGCGTTTTGGTAAGTACAATAAAACATTGATTGCTGGACTGAACTGGATCATCCCGTTTATCGATAAAATTGCATACATTCGTACGCTTAAGGAGCAGGCGATCGATGTTCCCAGTCAGGCGGCAATTACCAAAGATAATATCGGGCTGACAGTCGATGGCGTTTTATACCTCAAGGTGATCGATCCTTATAAGGCGAGTTATGGGGTGGAATTTTATGCCTTTGCCGTGACCCAGCTGGCGCAGACCACGATGCGTTCCGAGATCGGTAAGATGGATCTTGATAAAACCTTTGAAGAACGAGATATGCTCAACATTGCAATCGTTAATGCGATCAATGAAGCGGCGGGTCCCTGGGGTGTACAGGTGCTACGTTATGAAATTAAGGATATTGAGCCACCTCGCAGCGTGCTGGAAGCGATGGAACGACAGATGAAGGCGGAGCGTGATAAACGTGCGACGATTCTGGAGTCTGAAGGTGAACGTCAGTCTGCCATCAATGTGGCAGAAGGTGAAAAGCAGGCCAAGGTGTTGACCGCAGAGGCCGATAGAATGGAGCAGATTCTGAACGCGCAGGGTGAGGCCAAAGCGATTGAGCTGGTGGCGGAGGCGAAGGCGAGTGCGCTACGTGTTATCGGTGAGGTGGCAGACAGTCCACAGGGGCAGAAAGCGGTGCAGCTTGATCTGGCGACATTGGCGATCGAGGCAAAACAGGCGATTGCTAAAGAGTCTACCGTGGTATTGATGGATGGTAAATCGAGCGAGGCTGGATCTAGTGTTGCAGAGGCGGTGGCGATTGTCAGTGCGATGAATCAAAGCGATGCATTTTCGACTGAAAAAAGAGCTGACTGATTATGATCGAGTTCTTTAATAATAATATTTATAGCTTCTGGTTTGCGGTCGGCTTTCTTTTGTTGATTATCGAAGCGCTGGCGCTTGGCTTTTCCACCGGGTTTGTACTGTTTCTTGGCCTGGCTGCGTTGATGACCGGTGGGGCGATCTGGTTTGGGCTGGTACCCGCGACATGGCTCGCCAGTATTGCCACCTTTGCAGTATGTTCAGTGCTGATTTCAGTGCTGTTGTGGAAGCCGTTGAAACGTATCCAGCACAATAGCAAGGTGCCTGAAAAAGATAATACCAGTGATCTTGTTGGCATGAAGTTCAGGCTTGATGCCGATATCTCGACCACCGCGCCGGGGACTACACGTTATTCCGGTATCGAGTGGAAGGTGGAGATAGATTTTAATTCAGAGGTTAAAGAGATCAGTGCCGGGACGATCGTGGTAGTGGTGTCGGTGGATGCCGGAAAGTTTCGCGTGGTTGCTGCTGGTTGATGTGCGTGATTGTGTCGAGTGACAGTCTTAAGGAATTATGATTAAAGGGAGTGCCATACGCATGTTGCCTCGATTGTCTGTATTTCTGTTGATCTTTTTTGCACCCGCCTATCTATTCTTTGCCGCAGCCTCGGAGTCGGTAACCGCGACCACTCAAGCGCAATTGCCGATGAATAATGAACGTCTGCACGGTTTGATTATGCGTCTGGACGAAAAGGCTGAGGGGCGTACTGGTTTTTGGCAGTTTAAGATCGAGGGCCGAGAGGTGATGGTGATCACCGATGAAAAGGCTAATCGTATGCGGATTATTGTGCCGATTGAGCGGCTCGACAAGCTCAGTGAAGCGCAGATGAAACGGATGTTGCAGGCAAATTTCGATAGCGCGCTGGATGCTCGTTATGCGATTGCAAAAGAGGTGCTGTGGAGTGCCTATATTCACCCCTTGTCATCAT